>NZ_JBHUDX010000108.1:33303-118277 GCF_042678285.1 Streptomyces caeni | reverse complement strand
AAGCCCCCGCGCGCAGGCGATCTACCAAACTCCTGATCCGAACTCCAGACAGGACCTAGATCACGCCACCTCACCGCTTGTCGCGTTGCGCCTGCAACTCGCGACACGAGAGAATGTTCGAGTTGCGGTGAGGTCTGTGTGACTCGGGGGCCCAGAGGCGATCGAGGAACCCCGCACGACGCGCGCATGGGGGTGGGCGGGTGAAGAAGTTCGACACGAGGGGCCACTACCCAACTCGGAACTCGACAAAAGCACCTTCGGCTCGGCGAAGTTCGCAAGGCACCAGCGGGTTCGCACCGCGATGGAGCCGGACGACGGCACCGCCCAGCCGACGCTCACCCAGGCCGGGTCCACTGCGCGGAGCGGCGGCTTGACTTCATGGTGGCATGGAGAGCATTCACGGCAGTTACGCGTTGTTTCATCGGGGGTTCAGTGTGACGGGGTGGGACATCTCATCGTCCGGCGTGCAGTTCGTGACCTCGCTCGTCGAGGACGCGATGGATGACCTGGCCAAGGACGTCAAGGCGTACGGCAAGAACGTGGAGAGCGCGGCTTGTTCGGCCGGCACGATCAGCGGGCCGTACTGCGGGCTCGCCCCGACCGGACCCGTCGGCGCGGCGCTGGCGCTGTTCGTGGACAAGACCGCCCCGGACTTGCTGTTCCTCGGCGCCCGTGCGGCGAACTCGGTCAACGGTGCGCGCGAGGCCACGGCCTGCTACGTCGCCGGGGACCTGCACATGGCCGCCACCGCCGAACACAAGGCGCTCGCCACGCCGAAGATCGACCTGCCGGGCCAGTGCGGCAACACCGGCTCGGGCAAGGGCAAGGGGGCCGGGGAGAAGTGATCGACCCGTCCGGCATACCCCAGTTCACAGGCGACTTCAGCGAGCTCGACAAGGACGTCTCCGCACTGCGCACAAACGCCATCGGCATCCGCAACCGCGGCATGGACGTCCACTCCCGCTTCCAGATGCTGGAGGCCTACTACACCGCACCCGAGGCGGACAAACTCTTCGCCACCACGCAGCCGGTCATGGACAACGCCGACGGCTTCGCCACCAAGCTGGAGACGGTGGCCGACGCGCTCGACACGTACTCCGCCGAAGCCCGCCCCCTCGCCAATCGGCTGGCCCGACTCAAGGCGGACGCACTCGACTTCGTGGCCGGTATCGAGGGCCACGACGACTGGACCCAGGACGAGGACAAGGTCCACCGGCACCAGGAACTCCTCGACGGCGTCACCTCCACGCAGTCCGCCTTCCAGGACGCCGAACGCCGCGCCGCATCCAAGATCTCCTCGATCGTGGGCGGGCCGAAGTTCGTCACGGACGACGGCAGCCACACCGTCGACAAGAAGACGGTGATGTACGGCTACGGCCTCAACACCCTCGAACACGCCAAGGAACTGCCCTGGGGCACCCCGGAGGAACAGACCTACGAGACATGGAGCCTCGACTGGTTCGGGCACGGGGCCAAGAGCTTCGTCTGGGACGGCCTGGTCAAGGACAACATCGAGGGCGGCCTGGACGGCCTCTACACCCTCTTCGGCGGGCACGGCTCCCAAGCGGCAGGGCAGGCATGGAGCGGCCTGAAGGACGTCGTCACCGGCATCGGCCTGTACACCATCACGCCCTACGACGCCTTCATGGACTGGGCCTTCGGCCCCGACAAGGAGAGCGCCGACGAAATCCGCTCCAAGAAGGCGGCCAAGGAGTTCGCCAAAAGCCTCGTCGCCTGGGACAAATGGGACGAGAACCCGGCGCGCGCCTCGGCCACCGTCGTCTTCAACGTCCTCACCCTCGGCGCCGGCCCCCTCGCCATCGCCGCGAAAGGCAGCGAGGCCGGCGCCCTGGCCAAGGGCGCGTCCGTCGCAGCCAAGGTCGGCGAGTTCATCGACCCCGTCTCCGCCGGCCTCAAGGCGACCGGCAAAGCGATCAACACCCTGCCGAAACTCTCCGACGTCACCTCCAAGATCTTCACCGGCCTCGATGCGACGACCGGCGCGGGACGCCTCCACAGCGTGATCGAACTCGACGACGGCTCCAAAGTCGTCATCCGCGACGGCGAATTCGTCGCCTACGACAAGCAGGGCCACATCATCTCCGACACGCCGAAGCAGGAACGATCCGTCACTGCGAGGGCCGGGGCGGACCAGGCGCCGGCACATGAGCGGAAGCTTGCAGGTGTGGGCGGCGGGCCGCACCCTCCACAAGCATCAGCACACCCTGACGGGGGTTTCGGCAGTCCTGCCGGACACACTGGGAACGAGGGTCGAGCACACGCCTCGCAGGGAGCTGGCACACATAACGGCGGGGCGGGCCACGACTCCGGGGGCAGCGTCGCTCAGGAGAGACCGCACGGTGGCGGGACGGCTGAAGCGTCACACCATTCCAGCGGCTCGGACGGCGGCACAGGCGAGAATCACGGACGGCACGTCGACGACACGACCACGTCCTCCGGCGACCACCAGGCGCACGGAGATGTGCATGGCTCGGACCGGGAGCTGACCCCCGAGGAACGCAAACGCATTCAGGACGAGCTCGTCAGGAAGGCCAACGATCCAGAATGGCGCAAGAAATACTACGACAATCGCGGTCACCGCTTGAGCAAGAGCACCAAGGTAGACGGCATTGAACTACCTATTCTGAAGAAGGACCCGCACGGTAAGTGGATCGCCAAGTACGATATGCCGAGCGGACCATCGGAGACCACGTTCGGCTCAAAACCACTGGGGCGAGATACAGTTCCTGACGGTAATCTCCCAGAACTCGACAAGGTGACAGCGGATCGTAAGGCAGCCCTGGAACTCACCAACGCGGAAAAGGCATTCGAGAAGACTCCTTCCCCCGAGTCTCGCGCGACTCTCGAGGAAGCGCAGAAGGCGTATGACCGTCAACTCGGCGACGTACCCAACAACAGCAAGATCTCCGAGACGCTGGGTGAAAAGGCTGCCGCACTTCATGTGGTAGAGAACGAATTCCCGACAGCCCAGGAGATCACGCTCCCGAAGACACCCAACGGCGCGGACATGTTCGACCAGGTCTACGACCTCGGCGGCGACGAACGTCTCATCGTCGAGGCAAAGGCCCCATCAGGCGACCTGGACTGGCGCCAAGGCGTCGCAGATCCCGAAGACCCGGCGAACCCGCACGTCGGCGACGACGGCGGCGCGCAGGGGATGAGAGTCAAGCAAGGTACGCTGCCGTATGTCCGGTCGATCCTTGGCCTGATGACACGCCGAGGCGGGCGGGACGCCGAAATCGCAGCAGACCTCCGCAAGGCGTTGAAAGCAGGCAAATTGCACTACATGCGAGTCAAGGCCGTCAAGCCAAGCGACTCCTCCTATGCTGGTGCCATAATGGACTATTTCAAGCTCTAGCCAGAGGAGCAGCCCGTGGCCACCCACATTCCACGCCACGAATTCCGAACGGACAACGCAGTCGATGCCATGGCCCCGATCATCGAAAGCACCAAGGAAGTTCTTGATGAGCTCGAAACATCGGAGTTCGACCGCTTCGACGCCCTGGACTACACACTGACCGTGGCAAAGTGGCGGTGCCTGACAGACCCTACGGCTGAAATGTTCGCAACGTGGGAAGCGTGGGTCACGGCCATGCAGGTCGGCTGTGCCCTGTTCGACGCTGGTGTGGCAACCACGGGGCCAGTCCCGTGCCGTATCGGGGTGGACGGCGAAGTGAAGCAGCTGCCTGCGACAGGGCCCCAGGAGTACCTGCACGCCGGCAACTGGCTCACCACTTACTACCTGGCAGCAGTCTGCAGGGAGAACGAGCGCCTCAACCGTCTGGCCCAGGTTCCCATCGCATTCCTCCGCGCGTCCGGAGTGGAGTTCGACGAATACATCTACGCCTGGGTCGAGACCCTGCAGCACGCCTGGTTCGGCCGGCTGGCCATGTGGGACACGCTCGTAACCGCGATGAACGGAACCGATCCGGAAACCGCGCGCATCGCGGGCAGGGAACTGATGTTGAAGATCCTCTACCCACCCCTCGAGCTCTTCCATCGCTATCAGCGCCAGGAAGCAGAGCAATTCAACACTGCGCTCGCCGATGCTGTCACCTGGCACAAGGAGTACTGGACCGCGAACCAGACCCGTTCCCTCAGTGGCGAAGGACTGGTCGCTCTCGGCCCTCTCGCCATCGCCTGCATGGCCCGTGACGCGGGCCTGCCGATCGAGGTCGAGTCCGAATATCTGCCCAAGGAACTCCTGCAGTTCGGATGGGTGGGCGAGGTCGACACCTGATCCACGATTCACGCGCGCCATGTGACCGGATCCGGTGACGGTTCAGGACTACAGCAGCCGACGCCCCGAGTCGGTGCGCCTCCGGACCGTAGGCTGGTCAATACCGTCCTCGTCAAAGAACAGGTCCCCGGAAGAGACTTCGTGACCAAGGACGTCATCGCCCTCACCCCCACGATGCCGGATCTGCGCACCCTCCTCGCAGGTCTGTACGCCGGCGGCCCCGACCTCGCCGTCGGCACCATGGCCGACGGCGCCGTCGTCCAGCTCTGCGCCCCCGACGGCCGCCCCCTCGTCTCCGTAGAGGCACCGATACCCGTGCACGTCCCCGGCGAGGTGACCCGCCTGCTGGACCGCCCCGTCCCCGACGGGCCGGTGTGGTGGACCGAGGCACGGGCCTCCACCGCCGTCACCGAAGCCGCCCGGCTCGCGGGCTCCTTCGCCGGCCGCCTGGCCACCGTACTCGGCGGCACCGTCTGGCCACCGGAAGCCGCCACCACCGACATCGTGCCCCTGACCACCGACATCTCCGCCGTCCCAGTCCCCGCCACCGCCGTCCCCGCCGTCGACGTCCTCACCCCCAGCACCGCCGTCGTCATCCAGGACCGCCCCCTGGTCACCATGACCAGCTGGCTCGCCGACGCCCTCCGCGCCGCGGCCGAGAACGAGCGCGCACTGCACATCGTCACCCCGCCGACCGCCCGCCTGACCCTGCCGACCCGCACCGCCCTACGCGCCCTGCCCAACCGCTGGGTCGTCCAACACCCCGAACACGGCTACTACGACGGCCTGTCCGGCGCCCAACTCCACTGGAAGAACGGCACGTTCACCCCCGTCCACGACGAGAACGGCGCCTCTGCGGTCGCCGACGCCTTCACAGCCGTCGCCCCGACTCGGGAGCACCAACTCCTCCTCGCCCTGCGCACCCGCCACCCGGCCGACGAGCAACTCGTCCTCGGCAACGCCCTGGAAACCGCCTTCCAGCACCTCACAGGTGCCCCGCCCGCCGGCTGGAGCACCGCCGAACCGGTCAGCCTCCCCTGGTCCACCCGCCGGCTGACCGAGTTCGCCCGCACCCGCGCACCCCAGCCGACCTGGCTGACCGCTGTCGGCCACCCCGACCGCCCCGCCCTGGCCACCCTCCGCATCCTGCGCACACAAGCGGGCGTCGAAGAGGACATCACCCTCGCCCTCGGCTACGGACACGACGAAAAGCCACCCCTGGACACGATCGAACCCCTCGCCGCAGCCCTCGCAGCCGAGCACGGCCTCGTCTCCCTACTCACCTCACTCCGCACCGCCCGCCGCGACCTGACCATCCCCCCGAGCCTCGAACCCCTCGCCATCCCCCTGGCGTTCACACTCGGCCACAACGAAGTCGAGAACCTGGGCCTCACCCACGCCGAGCACCCGCCCGCCGGCCCCACTCCCAGACGCCTCGGTCCCCCGACCCGCCCCGCTCTCCACTACCTCCTGGGAGACGGAACCGACCCCGAGGCATGGTCCACCTTCCAACAGCTCACCCAGCACCTGAAACAGGCAGTCGACGGCAATCCCGGCCCGCCACTCGGCCGCAGGTGACACAGCGGCGACGGACGCACCGCTCCAGCAGCATTCCGCGTACACGTCCCAGTCCCGCCAACCCGCAACCGTGCGCCAACGATCTACCGGCTCAGCCGGACCACGGCCTGGATCACCAACTGCCTTCCACCGCACGGCGGTTCCGACCGCCCCCATGCCCCGAGTCCCTCGCCGGGGGGGCACTCGCCTGCCCGGTATAACTGCAGGTCAGTGTGCTTCTTGGGGCAACTCGGTAGCTGAGGGGCGGTTAGGTTCTCCTGGCTGGTCCCTCAGCTTTCCCGTATTTGCGCAGGCCGGGGCAGGTCTGGGTTTCTGTGCAGGTGGGTGCCCCCGGAGGCACCCAGGACATGGGAACGCCGAAGGTATGTCCCTCAACATGGCCTTCGTCAGCGTTGTTGCCGAAGTCGAAGTCGCACAGACTGCCGCCGCTTTCGCCGTAGACCCGCAGAGGGAACCCCTGAGCTCACCGAGGCGGGCCGACTGCTGACCGGCACCGATCTGCCGGTAGCTGAGTCGATCGCCGGGTCGGCCTACCCGACCCCCATTGCTTCGCCCGCGTATTCCGCCCCGCCCACGGCGTCACCCCGCGCGAGTGGCGCGTATCTCTCGCCTCCACCGGGGCGTAAGGGCCTCGGGGCGTCCGGGTCACCCCTGCTGGGGTTCGCCCAGCGCGAATCCCGAGTTTCGACGCCAGGCTTCGCCTTCGGGTGTCCAGGCGACGCGGGTGCCGAGTCGGATCCAGACGCGGAACTCACCGAGGGACAGTTCGGAGGTCTCTTCCGCCCAGACAGTGTTCAGACCGAGTTGCATGCCGCAGTCCTTGGACTCCGACAGGCCGCGCCAGCCGCAGTCCCAGCTGACGTCCAGACTCAGCGGGCCGAGAACGGAGACCATCCGGTCCAGTTCCTCCTCGGTGGCGACGTCCTCGGCTTCGCTCTCGGGGGTGCCGAAGGGCAGGGTCGTGTCCAGGGAGAGCATCACGCCCTCGGGCAACGGCCAGAGATCGGCCAGGCCAGGGCTGAGCCGCAGGTTCGCCGTCAGCCAGGACCTCGGCTGCTCCGCGTCGAACGTGATGGCCTCGCGGCGCACCAGTTCATCCAGGAAAGGGAAGATGCGAGGTTCCCGGTCCACGGCCATGCGGGCGGTGCCGAAGGAACGGATGGCGTACGCGTACTGCTCAGCCGTGCTGATCGGTTCCAGTTGGGGCCAAGGGGCGGTGGACCAGTCAGCCAGATCGCGCATGATCGCCCGCGCCCGCGCCAGCGCACTCGCGGCGTCGGGAAAGGATTCGCGTACTGGATAAAGCATCGAGGCCACGAAACGTGCCTTTCGGGGACAGGGACGGGGGCGGACGCGCCGTCACCGGACGCGTCCGCTCCTGTCTCGGATTGCCGCCTGATGTCGAGCGGAGGCGGGCGGTTCCGTAGGAGTAGCGCTGCTCGATCGCTGGAGGATCCGGACGTCCGGGTCACCAGCCCGTCTGGGGTTCGCCCAGTGGGAGCCCGGAGTCGCCCACCCAGGTTCGGCCCTCAGGCGTCCAGGCGACGCGGGGGCCGAGGGAGATCCAGACACCGAACTCGCCCGGGGACGGCTCGACGTGCTGCGGCACCCAGACGCTGTTCAGGCAGAGCAGCACACTGCAGTCCTTGAACTCGGGCAGACCGCGCCAGCCGCAGTCCCATCTGACGTCCAGGGACAGCGGCCCGAGCACCGAGACCATCCGGTCCAGTTCGTCTTCGGTGGCAACGTCCTCGGGCTCACTGCCGGGGGTTCCGAAGGGCGGGGTCGTGGCCAGAACGAGGCTCACTCCTTCGGGAAGGGGCCAGAGATCAACCATGTCGGGGCGGAGCCGCACTTCGCCTGAGATGTAGGACTTCAACTGCTCCGCATCGAGGGTGACGACACCGCGGCGCCGCAGTTCGTTCAGAAACGGCACGCCGTGGGGTTCGCGGTCCGCACCGAACCGGGCGGTGGCGAAGGTGCCGAGTGCGTACGCATATTGCTCCGCGGTCGTGATGTCGTTCACTCGGGGCCACGGAGGGGCGGTCCACTCGGCCAGGTCGCGCATGATCGCGCGCGCCCGAGACAGCGCGCTCACAGCGTCGGGAAACGGTTCACGCACGCGGTAAAGCGTCGAGGACAAAGAAACGCGCCTTTCGGACAGGGGCAGGGCGGACGCGCCCTCACGGTACGCGTCCGCCCCTGCCCCGGGTTACGGCCTGGTGTCAGACAGCGGCAGCAGGCGGCTCAGCAGGAGCACCCGTTCGGCGAACAGCAGGTATGTCCCTCGACACGGCCTTCATCGGCGTCGCTGCCGAGGTCGAAGTCGCCCAGACTGCCGCCGCTTTCGCTGTAGAGCCGCAGAGAAGGAACCCCTGAGGTCACCGAGGCAGGCCGGCTGCTGACCGGCACCGATCTGCCGCTCGCCGAGACCGCCCGCTGGGCGGCCTGCCCGACCCCCGTTGCTTCGCCCACGTGACCAGCGTTGCCCCTCGCGAGTGGCGCACGCCTCGCCTCCACCGGGGCGTTCGAAGCTCCGGGCGTCCGAGTCACCAGCCTTGCTGGGGTTCGCCCAGCGGAAGTCCGGAGTCGCGGAGCCAGGCTTCGCCCTCGGGCGTCCACGCGACACGGGAACCGAGGGAGATCCAGACGCCGAACTCGCCGGGTGACGGCACGGCGATCTGCCGCGTCCAGACACTGTTCAGGCAGAGTTGCACGCCGCAGTCCTTGGACTCGGACAGGCCACGCCAGCCGCAGTCCCAGTTCACGTTCAGAGACAGCGGTCCGAGAACGGAAACCATGTCATCCAGTTCTTCCTCGGTACTGTCGGGGTCAGGCTCACTGTAGGGATCACCGAAAGGCGACGTCGAGTCCAGAGTGAGAGTCAGCTTCTCGGGCAGCGGCCAGAGGTCGGTCAGGTCGGGGCGGAGTATCGCGTAGCCGGCGAACCAGGAGTACGGCTCTTCCTTGTCGAACGTGACGACGGTACGGCGCCGCAGTTCGTCCAAACAGGGTCCGACGCCGGGTTCTGCCTGGTTCCCGTAGATGCGGGCGGTGTCGAAGGCGGAGAGGGCGTAGGCGTATTGCTCGGCTGTGGTGACCGGCTCCATTCTGGGCGTGGGGCAGGAGGTCCAGTCGGCCAGATCGCGCGAGATCGCTCGCGCCCGGGTCAACGCACTCGGGGCGTCGGGAAAGGACTCGCGTACTCGATAGAGCGTCGAGGACAAGGAACGTGCCTTTCGGACAGGGACACGGGCGGACACCCCCTCGCGGGACGCGTCCGCCCGTGTCTCAGATTACCGTCTGATGTCGAGCACAGGCGGGCGGTTCAGTAGGAGTAGCCGTTCGACGAATAGTAGGTATGGGTACGTTCGTCGTAATGGCCTTGGTCGGCCTTGTTACCCAGGTCGAAGTCGCCGAGACTGCTGCCGCTTTCGTTGTAGACGCGCAGATGGAACCCACGGATCGACTTCACGCCGCTCCTGCGAGCGTTCTGGTAGCTGCGGACCCACTGCTTGACTTCCGGAGCCTCGGCCAGGTCGGGGACCTGGATGAAGATCTCATTGACCTCCGTGCCCCCCGCCCAGTCCTGGCGCCAGCGCAGATACTGAACAGCCTCGTTGAGCCGTTTGCTGAATGTCGTCCCGTTGGCCTCTCCAATGGTTTTGACCTCGCCGTAGCCGACAATGTCACCCTGCTGGTCGAGGTACTCGAGGTCAGGGTTGTGCACTTTCTCTTTCTTCGGGGCGTTCGGCTTGCTCGTGAGCTCGTTCTCCTTGGGCATCACCCGGGCCCGGGTCCCCTCCGGGGCACCATCCAGCGCGCGGTACGCATTGTCCAGAGTGAGCTGCGGCTCACCGTCCTCGCCTTTGTGTTCCTGCCGCAGAGACTGCGCATCCCTGTCCCGGTCCGAATCCTCCGAGGACGCGCCGTCCGACCCACCCCCGCCGCCATCACCGTTCTGCACGGCATACGCGATATTCGGTGCGGCAACCGCGGACGCCACCGTCGCGGTGCCGGTGACGGCGAGTGCGGAGCCCGCGAGGATCAGTGCCTCGCCCGGGCCGAGTGCCCCGATGCCGGTCGCCATGAGCGCGCCGCCCAGGCCGTCCGCGGCCGCGCCGAGCAGCAGCTGCCCGAAGCCGAGTGCGGCCATGGGGGCGTTGGTGCGGTCGATGACCTGCTGGGCGGTGTCCGCCAGGCTGGAGACCGCGTTGGACAGGGAGCTGAACCAGCTCTGTCCGGTCGGGTCGCTGCCGGTCACCGGGTTGTTGGCGGCGTAGTCGTAGCCCGTCAGCTGTGAGGGGTCGGTGGCCTCCAGTTTCGGGTCGCGGCTGATGAAGCGGCCGGTCTGCGTGTCGTACTCGCGCAGACCGAGGTTGACCAGGCTGGTGGCGGTGTCGGTGGTGCCGCCCACGTAGCCCTTGTCGCCGAGCCAGGAGGCCGGGGCCGTGCCGCGGGTACCGCCGAAGGGCAGGTACTGCCGCCGTGTCACCGCCTGGGTCTGGTAGTCGACGGACAGGTAGTCGGTGCCCTGCCGGTTGGGGATCAGGTACTGGATGTTCCCGCTGCTGGAACGGGCGGCCACGGTGGTGCCGTTGACCGAGTAGTAGCGGGTGCCGGTCACCGCCTTGGTGGCGGTGTTCTCCACCAGTTCCTCGTCGCCGAGGTAGAGCGTGGCCTGGGTCGGGTCGGTGCGCAGCACCAGGCCGCCGTCGAGGCCGTAGAGGTAGCCGGTGGTGCCGGCCGCCGTGGTGTCGGTGTCCAGCCGGTTCTGGTGGTTCCAGGTCAGGGTCTGGTCGCCCAGTGCTCCGCCCTGGATCGAGGTGGTGTTGCCGGAGGCATCGTAGTGGTAGGACGCCGTGTTCGCGGCGGCGGCCGGGCCGGTGGCGGTGGTGCTGCCGAGCGTGTGCGGCTGGTCGGTCGCGGAGCCCGCGGTCGGGTAGTGGTAGGTCGTGGTGGTGTCGTCGGCGCTGTTGCCGGTGGTGTCGTGGTCGGTCTGGGTCTGGCGCTGGCCATCGGCGGCGTAGGTCCAGGTCTGCCAGTAGGGGCTGGTGCCGCCGACGGTGGCACTGCTGCCGGTGGCGGGCGTGGCGACGCAGTTGTCGGTGGCGCTCCAGGCCGCGGTGAGACGGGCCGCCCAGTCGTAGCCGTAGCACTGGGTGTCGACGACCGAGCCGCCGCTTTGGCTGTCGGTGGTCGAGGTGAGCAGTCCGGCGCCCTTGGAGACGGCCGAGTTGCCCCAGGTGTAGCTGGTGTCGTCGACGACCGTGCCGCTGGTGGAGTCGGTGGTCTTGGCGTCGGTGGGCTGGCCGGTCTGCGGGTCGTACTGCAGGGTCAGATCGACCCAGTTGGTGGTCGGGCCCATGGAGTACTGGAGGGGATCGCCGTACTCGTCGTAGCCGATGGCGGAGACGTAGGTCCAGGCGTTGGTGCCGGAGCTGGCCACGCTGGTGGGCTGACCGTACTGGTCGTAGCCGTAGTTGACGGTTTCCGCGGGGAGTCCGCCGCTTGCCGGGTCCTGCTTGCTCGACAGGGTTCCGGTGGTCTTGTACGTGTAGGACTCGATGTAGCCGGCGGACGGCGCCAGTGCCGCCAGGTTGCTCGGCAGGTTGGCCAGCGTGGTCTTCGAGGCGGCGACCTCGCCCATGTTGGTGTAGGCGAGCACCGCGTTGGTGACCGAGGGGCTGCCGGTGCCCAGCTGGTAGGAGGTGGAAGAGGTGAGGTACCCCTTCTTCAGCGTGTCGTACGTCCAGGCCGCGACCTGGTTGGCGGTGGACGGGGTGGCGTTGCCGGTGATGTCGTAGGCCGCCGTCCTGCGGCCGTCCTTGTCGTAGGTGTAGCCGGCCTGGTCGCCCCGGGCGTCGGTCGTGGTCAGCAGCTGGCCGGCGTTGTCGTAGGTCGCCGAGGATGCGCCGGAGTCGGGGTCGGTCGCCGCGACCTGGTCGCCCAGGAGGTTGTAGGTCCAGGTCCAGGTGTTGCCGGCCGGGTCGGTCTGGCTGGCCTGGTGGCCGTCCGGATAGTACGTGTAGTGCGTGTCGGAGTAGTCGGAGGCGGAGTCGTGGACCGGGTCGGCCGCGGCGCCCGCGTGGTACTGGTACAGGTCGGTCCGGTGTCCCCGGGCGTCGGTGAGCGTGGTCTCGGCCACGCCGCCCTTCGGGGGGACGGTGGTGGTGAAGTCGCCGCCGAAGACGGTGGTGGTGTTCCAGGTGGCGGTGCCCAGCGCGTAGGCGGTGGACACGGTTTTGCGTCCGGCGCCGTCGTAGGTGAAGCCCGTCTCCGACGGGATGTCGCCGTCCTGGGCCTGTACCAGCGTTGCGCTGGGGGCGCCGGTGGTGTAGTAGGGGGCGGTGGTCTTGGCCACCCACCCGTTGGTGTCGTAGACGGTGTCGGTGACGTCCCGGCCGCCGTCGACGGTGGCGATCTGCGTCTCGCGGGGGCGGAGCAGCGCGTCCATCAGCAGTTCGCTGCTGCGGTAGCTGCCGTCGTCGTTCAGGGTCTGGGTGATGACGGAGCTCGGCTTGTCGGCGGCGAGCGTGTAGCTGTACTTGTTCGCGGCGGCGGTGATCCCGGGCCGGAACACGGCGGTGATCCGCCCCAGCGCGTCATACTGCGCCTTGGTGACGTAGCCGGCCGCGGTGGTCTGCGTCAGCATCAACCCGCGTAGCGCGTCGTAGGTCTGACTGAGGGTCTGGCCCATCGGGTCGGTGGAGACGATCGCGGTGGGTGCGGCCCCGGTGGTGGGGGTGTAGGCGGTCTTGGTGGTCCGCTGGTCGGCGTCGGTGCTGGTCAGCGTTCGGCCGTAGACGTCCGTGGTGAGCGACGACATGGTCGAGTAGACCGGGGTGGACCCGGTGTACGAGGTGGCCTGCTGGGTCGAGGTGGGGTCGCCGGCGGTGGGTGCGGCGCCCAGGGTGCCAGAGCCGTCGTAGAAGACCCGCTTATCGCTGACTGCGTCGGCCGGGAGCGACGGGGTGGCCGAGCAGTTGACGGACACCGTCTTCGTCTCGTCCACCAGGTCGAGGATCCAGGCGGAGGTGCTGTCCGCGTAGCTCGCCGTGGTGCACAGGTCGTCGGTCGCGGTGGAGACGTCGCCCTTGTCGTCGACCTTGGTGACCCGGCCGTGGGAGTCGTGGGTGTAGTCGGTCTCGGTCTCCCGGGTGGACCCGGACGCCAGCGGCGTGAAGACATCGACCGCGTTCTGGCCGGTCAGGAACGCCTTCTGCGGCGGCAGCCCGCCGGACAGCGTGTGGACGGCGGTGGCGCTGCTGCTCCAGGGGGCGGTGATCGTGTCGTTGACGACCTTGCCGCTGTTCAGCCCGTTGTAGAGGATCGCCTCGTAGGTCAGGCCCGCGTACTGGGCCGAGTCGACCACCGGCGGGTCGCCGCGGGAGTCGGTGACGGTGACCGAGCGGGTCTTGCCGCCGGGCAGGGTGTCCCCGTCCATGCCGCGGAAGTAGGTGTAGTCGGTCTCGGTGGCCGGGTCGGGCGCGGTGCCCGTGGTGACCTTCATGCCGCCGTAGCCGCGCCACTGGTCCCAGGTGCGCTGGGCGGCGGGGGTCAGCGGGTTGTCGTCGTGGTGCCAGGCGGGGGTACCCACCGGGATGTAGCGGGTGACGATGGTGTCGTTGACGCCGCCGCCGGTCTGGTCCTGCTGGGTGACCGTGGTGACGATGTACTTGTTGAACCAGTCCAGCATCGGGCTGGTCTGCCCGGTTGGGGTCCAGTAACCGGGGTAGCACAGGGAGGTGTTCTGGCTGGCGTCGCTCGGGGTGCCACCGCCGCAGGCAGGGGCCGAGTAGCCGACGCTGATGATGCCGCCGGACTCGGTGGTGATGGTGTTGAGCCGGTAGCGGGTGATCGGCGGGTAGCCGTCGGTCAGGTCCACCCGGTTCGACAGCGGTGTGCCGGAGAAGGTCACCTGGGGCATGGCGAGCGCCGACGTGGAACCGCCGGCGGAGGTGTCCTGGCCGGTGCGGGTCACCGAGTTCAGCCACAGCGAGGGCGTGGTCGCGTCCCCGGTGGCGGGGAAGGAGTGGGTGAACGCCCAGGAGTCGACGTTCGTCTCGGTGGAGCCGACCAGCGCCTGGGCCTGAATGCCCGTCAGCTCGTCCTCGGTCCAGAACGTCGGGGAGTTGGACGAGCAGGAGGCGCCGCTGGCGCAGTTCAGGTCGAACGGCACGTCCGGCCACTTCGACGCGGTGGAACTGGTCAGCGTGGAGGTGGCGCAGCCGGTGGCGGAGGTGTTGCAGCGGCCGTTGTAGGTGAAGGTGACCTGGGCGGCGGGGCTGGTGGAGTACACCGAGCCGTCGCGCTGGCCGTACTGGATCTTCTGCAGGACCGCGTCGCGCACGTAGGGGGTGTCGGCGGTCTTGCCGAGGTTACGCGCGTAGTAGGCGGTGGTCGGTGTGTAGAAGTAGGACATCACGTCGCCGTGGGTGTCCTTGACGTAGTCGAGCATCCAGCGGTAGCCCTGCTGGCACCAGGAGTTGGCCCAGGTGGAGTTGTAGCAGGGCTGGCCCGAGGCGGTGGCGTAGACCGGCTCGGTCAGCACCGAGTCGGTGGTCGTGTTCCCCGACGCCCACCCCGGCAGTTCGTTCAGGCCGAACGTGTACTGGGTGCCGTTCGGCGTGGTCACCCGGAAGTACTCGCCGCTCTGGGCGCCGTTGGTGGCGCCGGTCAGCCGTTCGACGCGGTCGTCGGAGTCGCCCTGGGCCCGGTAGTTCCCTGTGGTGTCGTCCTTGATCAGGGTGGTCGTGGTGCCGTTGAGCGAGAGGGTGAGCCGGTTGTCGGCCGACCAGCAGTTGTCCCAGGTCTTGGTGGTGCCGGTGGGGTTGTCGTGGCAGGAGCCGTAGGAACGCTCGACGTAGTTGCTCGGCAGCGAGAAGCCGTCGCCGACGACCGATGCCTGGTTGTTGGTGGACGAGGTCAGGCCGTCCACGCTCTGCGAGTCGTAGCCCAGTGAGAGGTTGGGCGTCAGCCCGCCGGGGACGCCGGGCCCGGTGATCGGGTAGGACCAGGTGAACGCGTCGGTGCTGCCGCCGGCCTGCCACGATCCGGACGGCTTGAGCGAGGTGGCGGTGAAGTCCCCGCCGCCTCCGGTCGGCGCGGCGGTGGCCGCCAGGACCACGCTGTTCTTCGCGAGGGTGAGCGGGGCCGAAAGGGTTTGTGCCGTGGTGCTGTTGGCGGAGGCCACGGGGGTCTGGGTGCGGCAGGAGGCGAGTCGCGGCGTGGTCAGGGCGCAGTCGGGCAGCCGCACGAGTCGCAGTCGCGAGCCCCAGTCTGCGCCGAACGCGGCGGTGAAGTCCCGGTAGTCAAGGCCAACTCGGAGCTTTCGGTGGCTGCCGCTCGGCAGCCCGGACAGCTTGAGCAGCACTCCGTCGACACCGGCCGAACGCCCGGTCCGCCGTGGGAGGACGCGCACTGCGGCGTGGTCGAGGGGGAGGCCGGAGGAGGGGGCCAGCCAGACCGGGAGGCTGCCCGCCCGGAGTCGGGTGCCGGATGCCGCATGCGTCTTGGCGGCAGCGCGGCCCGTTGCCGTCGGGGCCGCACCGTTCGTCGCGGTGGCGGCGAAGACGGCGGTGCCGCTGGGCCACTTCACCTTGGGCGAGGGCGAGTTGACCAGATGCCGGACGGGACCGTAGTGGGTGCGTAAGGCGGTCACCGGGACCGGCTTGACCTGGGTGAAGCCGGGTTGCCGGTGGTTCGAGGCCGCTTCGGCCGTACCGGTGAGGCCCACGATCACGGAGATCACCGCCGTCATGGCGGTCAGTCCGCGCATCAGAGGGCCCTTGGGTCTCTCGCGTCCGCCCGTCCGGGCGCGTGAACCTGTCGTCCTTGGCAAGAACTTGCTCCTTGGGATGACGATTGAGTCGATCTTGAAGGCGCAACGGAAAGTACCCAGGACGACCGTCCAAGAATTGCCGCGCGAGAATCTCTTGCCAGATTCACGACATGGACATGTTGCTACTTTTCTGATGGCCGGTCACATAATTGCCCAGCATGCCGAATTGATCTTTGCGGGGTCCCGGACGACCACTTACATTCGCCTCCGGGTCGGACCTCCGACCGAGATCTAGAGACAGGAATCCGATGTCCATACCTCGCGCACGCGCGCGAAACGGCAGACCGCGCGCGGTGCTGGCGGCCGCCGCGGTACTTGCGGTCAGCGCTGCCGGACTGGTCTCCGCGCCGGCGGCCGCGGCGCAGCCGACCGCAGGCCTCCAGATCACCGGCAAAAGTGGCCCCGTCGCCAAGTCGCCCGCAAAGTCCGGCGGTTCGCCGGTTCTGCCGGACGGCTTCGGCCCCAGCGCCGCCGACGCCACCGCCATGCAGGCCGCCGCCAAGCGGGCCCACGCCACCGGCAAGCCGGTGGCGGTCTCCTCACTGACCAGCCCGACCGTGCAGGTTCAGGCGGAGCCCGGCGGCGGATTCCGCTCGGTCTCCAACCCGCTGCCGGTGCGCACCCGGCAGAGCGGCCGCTGGGTACCGGTGGATCTGACGCTGGTGCACCGGGCCGACGGCAGTTGGGCTCCGAAGGCCACCGCCTACGGCACCGTGTCCTTCTCCGGCGGCGGCACCGCCCCCCTCGCGGTCACCCGCTCCGGGAGCACCTCGCTCACCCTCACCTGGCCCACCGCCCTGCCGGCCCCTCATGTCTCGGGCGCCACCGCGACCTACCCCTCCGTGCTTCCCGGCGTGGACCTCCAGGTCTCCGCCAACGCGGCCGGCGGTCCCAGCGAGACCCTGGTCGTCCACGACGCCGCGGCGGCGCGGAACCACGCGCTGGCCTCGCTGCGCCTGGGCGCTCGGGTGCACGGCGGGCACCTGGCCACCGCCGCGGACGGCGGGCTCACCGTCACGGACGCGCACGGAGCGGTAGTGGCGGACGCGCCCACACCGCTGCAGTGGGACTCCAACCAGACCCTGCCCGCCGGCCGGCGGCCCGCCGGGGCCAAGGTGGCGGCCGACGCCTCCGACGCCGCGCACCCGGGTCTGGCCGCACACGTCGGCCAGGTCCGGGCGCGAGTCGGCTCCGGTGCGCTGACGCTCGTCCCGGACCGGGCGATGCTCACCCGCGCCTCGACCGTCTACCCGGTCTTCGTCGACCCCTCGGTCAACTGGCACCCGGTCGACTACACCAACCCCGCCTTCGACGAGGTCAAGCAGGGCTGCCCGGGCACCTCCTTCTACAACAAGACCGGCTCACTGGCCGACAACGGCTACCTCGGCGTCGGCTACAACGGCTGGCCCGAAGGCTCCTGCAACACCGGCGACGAGCACGCCATCTACCAGTGGACCCTGTCCAAGACCATCTTCGGCGCCGTCATCAACAGCGCCCAGGTCGACGCGACCGACATCTACTCGGCCTCCTGCTCCACCACCGCGACGGTCAACCTGCACTGGTCCAAGGGCATCGGCTCCGGCACGGACTGGAGCAACCGCCCCGGCTACAACAGCTACTCGACCTCGGCGAGCTTCGGGCCGGCGTACAACCCCACCTACTGCCCGGGCAACGGCAGCACGACCAACGGCTTCAACGTGCTGAGCCCGATCAAGACCGCGGCAAGCGGCCACGCCACCAGCTTCACCGCCACCCTGAGCGAGGACTCCATGGAGTCCAGCCGCAACGACCTCGGGTTCAAACGGTTCTCGCACAACCCGACGCTGCAGATCTTCTACGACAACCCGCCGAGCGCGCCCACCGCCGCCACCATGGCCGCCGTGTCCGGCGCCGCCGACGCGGCCTGCGACACCGCCTCGCCGTACCCGTACATGGGCAAGACCATCGCCTCCACCCCGCCGGTGCTGCGCGCCAAGGTCAAGGACCCGAACGGCGACAAGCTTCAGGCCACCTTCCGGTACTGGATCGACGGCACCACCACCAAGTACACGCTCAAGAGCGGCGACAACCTCTCCAGCGGCACCTACGCCACGACCTCGCTCCCGGCGTCCTTCGTCTCCACGCTGACCGCCGGCAAGACCGTCGACTGGGACGTCACGGTCACCGACGGCATGGCGTCCACCACCTACAGCCAGTCGCCCACCTGCCACTTCACCGCCGAACCCAACGCTCCTGACGAGCCGTCACTTGCCTCCGAGAGCAACCTCTTCCCGAACACGGACGTCACCGACGCCGCCGTCGGCGCGGCCGCCGGCACCGCGGGCAAGTTCGACATCACCGGCTCCGGCACCACCGCGACCAAGTTCGTCTACCACCTCGACGTGCCGCCGCCGACCAGCAACCCGCCGGCGAGCGAGACCGTGACCGCGAGCAGCAACAAGGCGACGGTCACCATCGCCCCGCCCTCGCCCGGCCCGCACACCCTCTACGTCTACGCCGTGGACGGGGCCGGCGACGTCTCCGGCACCTCCGCCTACCCGTTCCTGGCCGCGGGCCACCCCAACACCACCTGTGCCAGCCTGGCCGCCTGCTTCAACAACGTCGGCGTCAGCGCCGACAGCAACATGACCGCGGCCAACTTCGACGGCAACGGGCACAGCTTCTCCGCCACCGACTGGGCCAACGCCGGCTGGACCAGCGGCGGCAAGGTGACCGTCGACGGCGCCACCATGACCCTGCCCGCCTTCGGCTCCGGCCAGAAGGACAACCTGCTGGCGGCCAACCAGACCGTCGGATACTCCGGCCAGGGCAGCGCGCTGGTCTTCCTGACCGCCTCCACCTACACCAACCTGGTCTCCCCCGGTGCCATCGCCGGTGACACCACCGCCCCCTATGTGCCGGCCGGCACCCGGGTCAGCGCCACCTACTGCTTCTCCGGCGAGAACGCCGACGCCTTCTGCCCGGCCAGCGGCCAGATCACCTACACCGACGGCACCACCACCAGCTACATGCTGACCGTGCCCGACTGGTCCAACAGCGACAGCTCCATCGCGGCCGCGGTCTTCCCGCACGCCAACGGCACCACCCAGAGCACGGCCAACCGCCAGCTCTACGCCTTCTCGGTACCGGTCGACCCGACCCGCACCATCGCCTCGGTCACCATGCCCGACCTGACCGGCGCGGCAGGACCGAGCGAGTCGACCCTGCACGTCTTCGCCCTGGGCACCCGCAACACCACCGCGGGCACCACCGAGGCCAACGGCAGCTACGCCGCCGCTCCGGCCGGGCAGTCCTGGACCGGCGCCTGGTCCAGCGCCACCGAGGACAGCTACGGACTGCCGGGCGGCGGCACCTTCTCCAACCAGACCATCCGCCTGGCCCTGAAGCCCTCGGTCTCCGGCGGCACCGTCCGCGTCAAGCTCGACAACGCGCTCGGGACCAGCAAGCTCTCCATCGGCCACGCCACCATCGCCCTCAGCTCCACCCCGAGCGCGATCGGCTCGGTCCCGGCCGGCACGCCGACGACGCTCAAGTTCGGCGGCAGCCAGTCGGTCACCGTCCCCGTCGGCGGCATGGTCTACAGCGACCCGCTGGCGTTCACCGTCACCGCGGGCCAGTACCTGCTGGTCTCCTACCAACTCAGCAACGCCGTCCCCTACCTGGTGCAGCACTCCTACGCGGGTGGCTCCTACGAGTACATCACCGCGAGCGGCACCGGTGACCTGACCACGAGCACCAGCGCCACGCCGTTCACCACCAACGCCGCGGCCTACGGCAACTTCACCGATCTGGTCACCGACCTGGACGTGCAGTCGGCGAGCGTGCCCACCGAGGCGGTGCTGGGCGACCACCTGGTCGACCCGTTCCAGCCCGGCACCACGCTGCCCAACTCCAACGGGTACCGGGTGGCCGACGGGCTGACCGCCGCCGAGCCCTCGACGCCCGCCCCCTACGGCGTCATCGCCGAGGGCATCGAGTCCAACCAGCTCATGGCCGACAACCCGGAGACCTACAACGGCAGTGTCATCGGTGGGCCGTCGGTGCTCTCCCGCCTCGACCGCGACATCCTCGACCAGCCCGGCATCTCCACCGTCATCCTGGACAGCGGCCTCGAAGACCTGCTGGCCGGGGCCACCAGCGACGACCTGGACGCCAACGGCTACACCGCGCTCGTACAGCAGCTCCAGGGCTGGGGCATCAACGTGGTGCTCACCTCGCTGACGCCCTGCGAGGGCTTCACCGGTGACGGCGCCACGCCCAACGACCCCTGCACCAGCACCACGGACACCAACCGGACGGACGTCAACGCCTTCCTCGGCGGCATGAACCTGGGCAACCCCTGGGCCACCCCGGCCGTCTACTTCGCCGACCTCGACGCGACCGTGGCCGTGACGGACTCGGCCACCGGTGAGGAGAAGCTGGCGGCGGCAGCCGACAGCGGCGACCACGTCAACCTGTCCAACCCCGCCTTCGGCGCGCTCACCACGGCCCTGCTCTCCCCCGTCGACGCCTGGAACCTGGACGACGGCGACGGCATGCCGGTGGCCACCGACACCGCCGCGACCGACACACTCAACACCCTCAACGCGGCGGGCGCCAACCCGAACCTCGGCAACAACCCGCTCACCCTGACCGGCGGCACGACCTGGGCCACCGACGCGACCCGGGGCACCGTCCTGTCGCTCGACGGCAGCAGCGGCTACGCCGCGAGCGGCGGCCAAGTGCTCGACACCACAGCCAGCTACTCGGTCTCCGCCTGGGTCAAGCCCTCCTCGCTGCCCAGCGGCAACGCGACGGTCGCCGGACAGGACGGCACCCAGAACAGCCCCTTCTACCTCCAGTACAACTACGCCCACAAGAGCAGCCCAGGCTGGGCCCTCGCCTTCACCAACGCCGACACGACCAGCCCCTCCTTCACCCTCGCCTACGCCTCCGGGGCCACCGCGAACACCTGGACCCACCTGGTCGGCGTCTACAACGCCGCCACCAAGACGGCCCAGCTCTACGTCAACGGCGCCCTCGCCGGGACCGCGGCCAACGTGACGTCGTGGGGCGCCACGGGCGCGTTCTCCGTCGGGCGCTCGAGGTACAACGGGGCCAACAGCGACTTCTTCCCCGGCTCCATCAGCGACGTCCAGGCGTGGAACTACGCGCTGACCGCCAACCAGGTCACCGCCCTCTACCAGCAGATCCCGTAACGACCAGGGAAACCGGGAATCCGATGTCTTTCATCACCGGCTCAGGCCGGCACGCCAAACCGCGGCCCGCACGGCTGCGCATCGCGATGGCCTCCTCGGCCCTCGCCGCCACCGCCGCGGGCGGCGTCCTCGCCGCCGCCCCGGCGCAGGCCGCCACGACGACGTACACAGTGAAAGCCGACGACACCCTTTCCGACATCGCGCAGGCCGAGCATGTGGCCGGCGGCTGGCATGCGATCGCCCGGACCAACCACCCGGCCAGTCCGTACACCATCCACCCGGGCGAGCGACTGGCCCTCCCCGCCCCCTCGACGGCGTCGCCCCTCCCCGTGCCGGTCACGGTGGGCAAGGCGACCCAGGTCATCACCGTCCAGGCCCTCGGCTCCTACGCCACCGTCATCGCGTGGCGGAAGAGCGGAACCACCTGGCATAAGGTCTACGCCACGACCAAGGCCAGGGCCGGGGCGAACGGGGTGACCGACGGTGCCACCCGCAAGCAGGGCACCGATACGACGCCGACCGGCACGTACACGATCACGCAGGGCTTCGGCGTCGGTACCAACCCCGGGACGAAGATGCCTTACCACCACGTGGCCACGGACGACTGGTGGGTCGAGGACCCCTCCTCGCCCTACTACAACCAGATGCGCACCTCGGAGCAGGACGGCTTCCCGCTCACCGAAGCCGGCGTCCACGGCAGCGAACGCCTCATCAACTACCCCACCCTGTAAAACAACGCCCTCGTCATCAACTTCAACACCAACCCCGCAGTCGCCGGCCGCGGCGCCGGCATCTTCCTCCACGACCTCGGCCCACAGGCCGGCCCCACGGCAGGATGCGTCGCCCTGCCGGTCTCGGTGATGACCGAGATCATCCGCTGGACCGACCCGGCCCAGCACCCGGTAATCGCCATTCACTAGCGCCCGCGCGGCGATGCATCACGGTCAGGGGCCGCAGGTCGAGCACCGATCCGCGGCCCCTGACGGGACTCAAGACCGACCCCATGCCACAGGCGCTCGAACCGGTAAAAGGGACACATGGCTCGCCAAGGGCATACGCACCACGGTGTCTACCAACAATCCCCATGCCCCGCTACGGCGCGTCCATCCTGTACGGTCCCTGGCCAGACGTGCCGTACGCCCCCACGGACTCAAACGTGCGACCGTTGTCGACGCCCTACCGGTTCAGCCGGACGATGCTCCGGATCACCAACGGCTCGCCCCCAACCAGGGGCTTTCCCTGTTCCCATGTTCCGTGTCCCCTGCCGGGGGCACTTGCCTAGGATCAGTAGAGATCACGCGCTGACCAGGGCGGATGCCGAGAGAAGAGGGCGGGAGTCAGTCTCACTGGCTCCCGCCCTCTCTCGTTATCCATCACTCTCCGCGACACACCCCCGACACACGTCGGTGTGTCTACACGACACCCAGCCCTCGCTTCGCAAGGCGTTTGAGGGCGCGAGAGAACTCGTCAACCGCATCACCGAGCTCTTTGTGGAGAGCGCGTACGGACGCGTGGGCGTCCGAATCCAGTGCGTGAGCGCCACGGGCCTGATGAGAGCGAATCTGGCCATCGACCTGATGAGCGTGGCTTCGCACGATCACTGGCTTCTCGAACAGCGCCAGCGGGTCAGGCGCCATGGAACACCACCTCGGGGCAGCGCGCGGCAGGGTCGGCGCGATCCCTATCCACCTATCGGACGGGGTTTGTCCTCCCAACGCTGGCATCAGCTGGATCCTTGCCTCGATAAACGGTGAAGTGAAGGAGTGGAGTTCAGTTTGGAGGGGGTCGAGTTGTGTAATGGTCGCGGCCTTGACACTCCCGAGTGACGTATATCTGGCCCCCAGCGCTGTAGCTACGGCGCCAATGATCACGCCACCAAGACCGATCCAAGCCACTGGAACTTCAGACTGGGCCACCGGCTCCCCCTCAGCACTCCCGTCACGCAGCCGTACCCATGGTGTCAGGGGCAGCACAACCATGGAATACAGCGAAAACCTGGCACCGAGTTGCCAGCTATTCCATATCACCCTCCTCCTCCAGGACTTTCGAGATCTTCGCGTTGGCGACTTCCTCATGGCCATCGATGCAGCCGTGACAGCGGCGGTTGATCACCTCCGGCGAGTTGCCGACCCACCGGGCCACCCCAGCGATCGGAACCCCAGCATTCAGCCACCGCGCGATGCAAGCGTGCCGCAGGTCGTAAGTGCGCCTGGCCAACGGTGACTCGATGCGCTCCGGCGGGAGCGCGTGCTCCCGCGGTTCCTCCCACACTCGCCAGTAGGTGGATGAGCCGACCGATGGCGACCAGGACCGGCGGAGGGGGACCGGCCGGCCGGTGGACGCCTCGCGCGCCTTCAGGCCCCGGCGGTCGTGGCGCTCCCCGAAGTCGCTCCACTGCTTACCGGAGACGAGGCGTGTCTCCCGCAGCGTCAGCGTGCCCCAGCCCTTCTCTCGCAGGTGGCAGTCCGACAGCCGTAGCCCGACCGCCTCAGCGGGCCGTAGCCCCGCGCAGTAGAGGACCGAGTAGAAGGCGACCAGCCGCCGCCCACGGCAGCGATCCCACGAGCCGACGTAGAGACAACGGTGAGCAGCCGCCGGGCCTGTACGGCGTTCACCAGGACGCGCGGGTCCACCACGTCGGTGGAGCCGACGCGCTTCCGGCGGATTCGCTGAAGCGGGTTCTCCGGAAACTCCCCTGCGGCAACAACGTGTTCGAGAGCGGCGTTCAGGGCCTGGCGGCGCCGCTTGTACGTGTCGCCCGCCGCCGGGGTGCCGTCCAGCTTGTAGCTGACTGACGCCGTACATCGCGTCCTCGAACACCTCAGCGTCGGCCTAGCAGTTCAACTTCAGCCATTTGCGACAAGCCGGACCGGCGAGGACTTTGGAGGAGCCCGCTGAGCTTGGCTACACCGCGCCTGGTTCGGCGCGGCCAGCGCCCGTCTGGCCTGGTCGTCGTCGCCTTCTGCTCCGCCTCCCGAAGCGGATCAGGAACTCGTTCTCCTTCGGGAATGTGTCTCCCTCGCTGACGTCAGCGAGCTGCTCCTTGAACGCGGTTTCGAATTCCTGCAGCCGGTCGCCGAAGAGACAGAGCGCGGCAAAGGAAGTGGCGTAGAGGTAGTCGAGGATGCTCCCGGTGTTCCATGTGCGGTGGACACGATCCTGGCCTCTTCCACCTGTAGGTCACTCATCGTCATCCGCGTCGTCGAGGTCGAAGTCGAAGGCCAGCTGGCCCGACAGAGCGTCGTCCGGCGCGGCCGCAGCCTGGGGCTCCGTCGGGTCCAGGGCCTCGTCGATCTCGTGCGGCAGAGCGTAATCGTCCGTGAGCCGCGCAAGATGGAGGATCAAGGGCAAAGCCAACCCCTCGCGACCAGCACGGTAGTCCTCGCTGAAACGCTGCTGGTGGACGAAGGCGGCCCATGCCTCCGCGTCGTCACCAGGTTGGAGGCACGCGACCGTCAGTTCCAGGAGGTCCGGGTTCCAGGCGTTCGCCGTCGGCCGGTAGGCGTTGCTGCCCGAGGCGTTGGTGTGCGGAGTCAGTTTGGCGTCGTCGTTGGTGAGCTTCGGCTGCGTGCCGGACTTGCCGGTCGTGCTGTAGAAGACGCGGCCCGAGTCGCCCCGCACCCCGGGCCGCCACAGCCCCATCGCGATGCCCCCACGCTGCTGGCCCTCCAACTCGGGAGAGAGTTCCTCCGCCTCGGCCCAGCACTGCGCCGTCTCGTCCCTGCTGCCGTCGGCGATCCGGACGACACGAAGCTGCTTGCCGTACAGGCCAATCCGCTGAACGGGACCTCCGTCGAGGCCGAGCCTGTCCTGTTCCAGACCGTCGTTCCTCAGCCACGGCCAGCGCTTCCGGACGTCCTGAGCGTGGGCCAGGACGAGCGTCGGGGTGCTGCGCAGTTGTGCGAGGGTCTTCTTGACGAAGGCCGCCGTGAGTGCCGACTGCTCCGCGCTGTTCCTCCTGCCTTCGACCCGTCCCGTCAACGACTTGAGGAGTTCGGGGTACGGCACCCATGCGTGCATGTCGGCCGACTTGCCCAGCACGCATTTCGCGCCTGGCCGGATGAGTACCGCGATGGGCGTGAACTGCTGCTTGCCCGTGGGCCCGTCAAGGCGGCGTTCCACGAGGTGGAAGGCCACCTGGTTCAGGTTCGCGGGGATGAGCGTGTCGCCGAGCGTGTGCTGGGGCACCAGCCGCATACCGGTCTGGCGCAGGCCGTCCGACCAAGCCGCGGCGGCCCGCAGCCCTGCGTCGGCGAGGGCCTCCTCCGTCTCGGCGTCCGGGTCCGGTGGACGGATGAACTGGGTCACCAGGCCCGCGTCCGCACAGCCGAGGCGGATCGCGTGCTTGGGGTCGGTCCGTCGCTTGGTGTGGCGGAAGGCGTCCTGCCCGTCGAGCTCCACGAACGCCAGCCGCACCCCGGGGACGGCTTCCCGCAGGGCGGCCATGGCCCGCGCGACACCGGTACGGCGCTCCTCGATGGCCTTGTCGTGTTCCTGTCCCCGGCGCGGCACGCTGTCACCTCCCAGCGGTGCACCGAGGGCCCCCAGGGGCTGAGCGTGCAGCCGGACGGTGAGCTCCTCCGCCTCCCACACCCAGGTAGCGGGGCCCTGCACACGCCGGTGCCCGGCCAGCCCCAGCCCCTTCTCCGCCGCGGCGATCATCTGATCGCGGATGGCGTCGTTCTGGTGGAGCACGACCGCGGCGAGGTCTTCCCCGTCGAGGGCTTCGGCCAGGCGTGCCCGCAGAACCTGCGCGTTGTGGGCCGCGTTCAGCTCACGCTCGTCCAGGAGGACCGCGAGGTCTTCGGGATCCTTCTTCTCGATGTTCTTGGGAATGGGCGGCAGCTTCTTGAGCTGTTTCTTGGGCGGTCGCGCGTACGCACTGCGCTCGACCTTCGGAGCGGGCCCGAACTCGGGAGCGATCGCCTGCTCCGCCCACTCGATCAGCCGTCGGCGTTCACTGGGCATCAGTCCGGTGCCGATCGTGTGCCTGCCCATGGCCGCCTGGTGCCCGATCGCGATCCGGATGCCGTCCCGGCCGTGGATCCAGTGGTCGGCCTCCTTCACCAGCCGGTCCGGGGACGGCAGCGCGTCGAGTGCGCTGATCCGGGCGAGCATGCCTTCTGCTCCGCCCTGACGCCAGTCCGTGGTGCCGTTCTTCCACTCCAGCATGGCGACCGCGAAACGCTGCGGCTGTGGGCCGTCGTGGATGAGGGAGTCGTCCGGGAGCAGGTAGGCGGACACGCCCTTGCCGTACGGCATGTAGACCTTGCCGGTGACGAACCGGCGCACGCCGGCGGCCACGTGGACGCGCGGGACGGGTGAGAAGGGAACGGTGCGCACGGTGATACGGAGGGTCGCCGCGTAGTAGGCCGGCCTGCCGTCACCGCCGCCTCGCCGCCTGGGTACGTACTCGATCAGGTTCGACATCAGCTCGGCGCCTCCGCTTCCCTGACCACGGGCACCGGTACGGCCGGCGACCTGCCGGAACGACAGCTGCTGCCCATGGTGTTCGTACGGTTGCTGGCGCGCGATCCGTTCGGCGAGGACGTCGGGGAGCAGCCGGTACACGTGGGGCGCGGGCAGAGCGGTTCCTCCGGGCGACACCGTCTGTTCGAGGAGGTCGACCCTGCCGGGCCGCCAGCTGAGGGCCGCGGTGTCCAGGTCACGGAAGCAGTCCATCAGCAGGGCCGTGGTCTCGGGATCGTCGGCATCGCGCGGGAGGCTCTTGAGCCAGGTGGCGATGTAGATGTTCGTCACCGCCCTCGGGTACGCGTCCTGGCAGTACAGCCAGGGGTACTCCGAGCCGAACCGTGCCGTGGAGTCGACCGTGACGATGTCCGGCGCGGTGGCGCGCATCAACTGGTTGACCGCCGCTGTGGGTACGCGGCGCCGTCGCTCGGCCTGTCCCTCGGTCATTCCGCCGTGGTAGATGCGCAGGAGTGGTTCCTCCCAGTGGGCGGGCAGGGAGAGCGTGTGCATCGGAACGACGAAGGGACCCTGTGCCGGATCGGGCAGGTACGCCGCCAGGCGGTTGTACTGGTAGGCCATGGTGCCGGTTCTCCTCGGGGCGGGGCGTGAAGTGTTCGGACGCGACGCGGACACGTCGCGTAAACGTCGCGGGTGCGGTGTGGTGCGGTGGCGGATGCTGTCAGCCCATGTCCACCAGGGCGCGGTAGAGCGGTTCGTACAGCTCACGGACGAGGGACTTGTCGATCGGGGCGGGGTCCCGCTCCGCCGTGTTCCCGTCCTCGAAGTAGGGGGCGAGCACCTCACGCATACTCGCCAGCAGGCTGGTGTCGGGGGTGTCCGCGTCCTGGAATCCGGCTTCTCGGGGGGAGAAGGCCGCGTCGACGAAGACCACCCGGGCCGGCACGCCGCCGCGCACCAGCCGGCCGATGACCTGCCACATGACGACGAGCTGGTCCCAGGTGAACGACGCCTTCTCCTCGTCCCGCAGGCTGGACCAGGCCAGCCGCCGGGTGAGGAAGCGGTTCCACTGGCGGCGTGCTCGGCTGCGGAACGCCACGGCCGCCTTGTCGGGTGTGGCGGCGGCGAGCGCGTTCTGCCGGAAGGACCCGTCGACGTCGCGGAGTTGGCGTACGGCCCAGTCGTTGATCGACTGGATGGCGAGTGAGATGTCGTCGGGCCGCGGGTGGGGGCGTGCCAGGAAGTAGACCGTGCCGATGGCCGCCTTGCCGCCGCGCAGGACGATGTTGTGTCCTCGCTCGACGGCGAGCAGCGGCGCGACGAGGATGTCGCCGCCGACCGAGGGGAATGCCTTCACGTCACCGCGGGGCAGTGTCCGTGCGGCGGAGTCCTCCGGCAGCCGGATCCAGGCTGTGTCGGAGTCCGCGTCGTCGGACACGAGCCGGGTGACACGACCGTTCCACTCGGGGATCTGGTTGAGGTACTCGGCGGCCCGGCGTGCCTCGTCGTAGCTGCCGGCGAGCAGCAGGATGCGGCGGCGGTCCGGATCGTCGATCTCCTTCAGCTCGGCGTCCAGCATGCTCTCGGCGTCGGGCAGGCTCCGGTCGGGCACCGCGAGCTGGTGCAGCATGTGGAGAAGGGCCTGCGGCCGTTCTTCGGGGTCGCAGCCGGACAGGCGCAGCGGCTTGGGTCGGTCGTTTCCGGGCCAGTACAGGAACTCCTTGCGGAACTCGCTTTCCAGGACGGCTTCGACTTCCTCGTCGTGAGGACGCAGCACGGCACCCACCTCGGCGTGCACGTGGTATCTGCTCGACGTGCCCGCCCAGCTCGTCGCGGACATGAGCAGGACGTGCGGGCCCGGACGGCCGTCCACGGCGCACAGGTCTCCGAGCCGCATGAGCAGTTCGCGGCCCACACCGTTGCAGTGGAAGAAGCGGAGTTCACCGCTGCGGTCACCGTCACGCTCACGGTCGTCGTGGCGGAACTGGAAGCCGAGCACGTTGCCCATGGGCGACTCTGGGATGACCGCCTCGTAGTCCTTGGGTGGCCTGCGGGAGAGCACGTTCGATGCGCTCTCGAGATTGAGGGCGGCCTCGACGCGCGGCCACAGCGTGGTCATGAAGTCGAGACGGCTGTGCAGGGCGGAAAGGAGCAGGGTGAACTCGAAGCGCCGGGCCTGGAGGTCGGCGTCCGCGAGCACCGTGCTGTCGTCTCCGACGATGTCGGTGAGCGTGTCGCGCAGCCTCTCGCGCGTCCGTGCTCCCTGGGGCGCGTGCAGGAGCTCCAGGGCGAGGTGGACGAAGGTGTTCACCAAGGGTGTCACTTCGTCGTCGCCACCCGCGCTCTGGTGCTCGTGCAGCGGGTCGTCGCGGAACCGGCCGAGCGCGCCGTCCAGCGTCCGGGCCGCCGCGGGCGGGCGTTCGCCCTCCTTCCGCCCCGGGAACCAGCTGTCCAGCAGCAGGTTGTGGAGGGTGAAGGCGCTGAAGTAGTCGACGCTGATCCACCGCCTGAGATTGTCGTCCTTGACGAGCAGGGCGAAGAGGCGGTCGGTGGCGGCGCTGACCGTGTTGACGGCGTTGGTCCAGTCGTCGACGTCACGGGCGGACAGCTGGAGTCGGCCGTCCCGGGCCATCTGCTGGAACTTGTGGACGGCGACCTCGTCGAACCAGGAGTTCGGGGCCTTGCCGACCAGAGTGCTGGCCGGCGCGAAGGCCGTGTCGAGCTGCATCTGGACCCGGTCGGCCTCGTCGACGATGACCAGGTCGCTGAGCCGGCACGCGAGTTCGAGGTACCGGAGCTGTTCCTGGTGCTGGTGCAGCGGGACGGAGCTGTGCACCAGACCGGCCGGGGTGGCGACCCACACCTGCGCGTCGACCAGGTCACGGGCCCCGCGGTGGCGCGGGCAGCGGTTCCACAGCGGGCACAGTCTCCGTTGCGGCTTAGGGCCCTGTGCGTCGCGCCGCGTGCTGTTCTCGTCGTCGAGGAGGGGATCGCCGTCCGTGTCCTCCTGCTCGGGGACGGTGTACAGCGTGATGCACGGTGCTTCACGGACGCCGAGCGGGCGGCGGGCTTCCAGGCCGCGCAGCACGTCGACGGGGCAGGCGCTGCTGAGGTGGGCGAAGCCCGCGTGGTCGTGCCCGAGCATGGTGGCGGCGCCGGCCGTGGCGGTGCGACGGTGCAGCCGGTTGATGTTGCGTTCCCGGGTGGAGTGCCCGAGGATCGGCGCCGCCCGCACACCGAGCCGGTCGAACTGCTCCACCACGGCGAGCGTCTCGGCCACGTCGCCGACGACGATGGTGACCCGGCGGGGTGTCCGGGTCACGAGGTGGTAGGTCAGGATGTCCCGGAGGGTGGACTTGCCGGCTCCCACCATCCCCACGAGGTGCAGCAGCCGGTCGATCCTCAGCCGTCCCTGTGCGGTGAAGCGGCCGAGTTCCGCGTCGCGCACGAGCAGTTTCACCCGCCCAAGCCGCCCGGCCCAGCCGCCCCGCGCCCCCTCCGGCGCCGTCGCCTCCACGGCGTCCATCTCGTCGGCGGCTTTTTCGAGCTCTTCCCAGGTGACGTCGACGGGCTCTCCGTGCCCGGCCGGTGGTGCGTCGAGTGCGTGGGCGCGCGGCAGGGTGTCCGTCAGCAGTTCCTCGTCGAACACCACGGAGTGGGTACGGTCCTGCACCCGGAAGGTGTGCTCTCCCTCCTCGGCCAAGGGAATGGACCGTGTCGCGAACCGCGGAGCGGTGCTGAGCAGCTCTTCGTAGATCTCGAAACGGCGTGCGGCGCGCGACGTCTCGCGACGGCTCGGCACGGAGCCGGGTCCGTCGATGTCGTATCCGCGCAGGTGCTGCGGGACCTTCAGATAGTCGGCCAGCGCATCCGACCAGGCGTGCCGTCGCCGCATGTCCCACAGGTAGTGGCGGGCGCGCAGCACACGCAGCCGCTGTTCGTCTGTGCGGACGTCTCCGAACACCTCGCTGTACGGGTAACCGCCCAGCAGCGGCCAGACATCGGCGGCCGTGCGGGTGGGCGTCACGTCCTGCAGCAGGTACAGGCCCAGTTCGACGTCGAGAAGGTCGCCGGGGCGGAAGCTGCCGAGGTTCGCCGGCCACACCTCGGTGAGCTGCTGCGGTGAGCAGCGCCGGTGCCATCCCCTGCGGTCACGCACGGTGTCCTCCTTCGGTACGCGGGTCTCCCGCCGTGTCGCGCGGGGTGGAGATCTCATCGGCGACCAGCCGCAGGAATGCCTGGTCGTCCAGGAGGGTGACCCGGTCGGCCAGGTCCTCCGGCAGGTTGCGGCGGAACTGCCGCCCGTACGCCTCGTTGTCGCGGAAGCGGTAGCGGGGCACGACGAGGAACGCCCGGTCGTACGGCGGCTCGTTCCTGAACGGTGTGAGGGAGCGCGCCAGGAGAACGGGGTTCACCCGGTCCTTGACGTCCACCGCCCAGTGCCGTCGCCCTGGCAGCGGGACGCGCAGGTCGTACGCGTCGTAGTTGGGCCACATCTCGGCGGTGACTGCGAACTTCTTCTCCAGGGCGGCTTGCAGATCGGTCTCCGCGAGCCCGGGGCTGGTGATGAACATCCGCAGGGGGCGGCTGAGCTGGAAGACCCCGCCTCTGTCGGCACGGAGCGGTGTGCCGTCGTCCGAGGTGCCGTCGCGGCGGCATCGATCCAGCTCGCACCGGTGGCCACCGTGCAGCAGCGGCACCATCAGGCAGCGGCAGCGAGCGCACTGCCGGTACGTACCGCGCCGCAGGTAGGAGGCGGGCACGGGCTCGTAGCAGCGCTTGATCACATCGTGCAGCAGCATCCCGCAGTCGGGATCGCCCCCGAGCAGTGCCAGCTCGGCGCCGGTCAGCACGGGCCTGGAGGTGAGCAGGGCCCGGAACGCGGTGTACGCCTGGGGGGCCTTGGCCGCGCGGCACACGGCGAGCGCTTCCCGGATGCGTTCGTTCTCGAAGAGCTCGGCGGCCGGGTCGGCCGCGCTCACCTCCCACTCCAGGCACAGCTGTTGCGGCAGTCGAGTCTCCGGGTCGACGAGCAGGGCCGTGCCCGGGAAGTTCTCGGGCGGCAGTTCCAACGGCCACTCGGTCAGCGGCCGTTCACAAGCCCAGCGGACCATCTGCGGCACGCTGCCGGGCGGTTCCTCGTCCCGGCGCAGGCAGTGCAGGACGAGTCGGTTGTAAGCGTTCTGCACCTTCGCCGGGTAGACCGGGTTGGGTACGGTCCTCTGCCGGGACAGGCACGCCAGGGCGCTGGCGATCTGGCGGAGCAGTGCCTCGTCCGTTTCGAGAGCGCCCTCGGACCGTGCGTCCCTCATGCCGGTCGTGGTCACGCCTCCCCCTCTCCCGCGACGGCGCCGTCGGACGCGGCGCTCGGACACCACCGTGATACCGGGCACGACTGACAATGCGGTCCGGGGCGGGCGTCCCATGTCTCGTCCTCCCGCCACGGACCGGCGTACCGCCGCAGAACCGACAGCGCCTTCCGCTGCCGGCCGGGATCCGTCGGGTCGATCACGTGCGGATCGGAACCGTCCGGCCGGAGGATCTCCAGCTCGACGCGCGAGCCGTCCGGATCGCCGCCCAGCGCGCCCTGCGCCAGGAGGGTGACCGCCAGGGCGAGTTGGGGGTAGGTGTCGAGAGGGTCCTCGTGGTGGCGGCGCCGCTTCCGTGTCGTCTTGAGTTCCCGCCACACCCACGAGCCGTCCTCCTGGTAGAGCAGGTCGGGTTTGGCAATGGCGACGGCCTGCGCCGCGGTGTCGTGGACGACTCGGAGGGCTTCGGGCTCGACCCGCTGGATGAGGGCGGCGTCCTGGAAGGGACAGGCGTCGACGTGGTGGAGCAGCATGTCCCGACCGGTCGCGGCGTCCTCGTCGGAGACCCGCCAGCGTCCCTCTGTCCAGTTCTCGCCCTCCGGGGGCATGTCGCCGGGCGCGCACGGCGGCCGTGCCGGGCGCCGGTGCAGCTTCTCGATCCAGCCGTGCACCGCCTGGCCCAGCCTGGCCGCGCTGCCGTACTCGTCGGACTTGGGCAGGTGCAGGGCACGGAGGAATCCCTGTGCGGGGCAGGCCGCGTGATAGCGCAGATCGCTGACCGACACCTTCCTCAGCGGTGCCACCCGCGAGGAGAGTCCGAGGACACCGGGCCTGCGTGGCACGGCCTCGCAGCCCGTGAACTGCTTGCAGTCGACGCAGGACGAGCCGGGTACCGGCCTGCCGCCCGCCACGACACGGGCCACGTGCGGGTGCCCGTGCTCGGCGTAGTACGCCTCGGCCTCCTCGGCCGTCCCGTCGAACTGCACACGAGGCCGTCCGTCGACGAGCCCGACTTCGACGACACGCACCCGCTCGGGCCGGGCGGCGGGTCCGTACGGCTCGAACGCACGCGCCCATTTCCGGGGCCAGGCCGCCTGGCGCCCGTGAACGGCCACGTACACGGCGATGGCGATCTCGCCGGGCTCGGAGTCCTTGGACTCACCGTGCCGCAGCCGCCGGTACTCGCGCAGTCGTCCGTCGGCCGACTCGTACCTACGCCACCAGGCGTACATCTCCCAGAACTTGCCGTTTTCCCGCTGGGCCACCCAGTACGGGCGCACCGGATGCAGCCGCTGCTCACCGTCGCCGGCACACGCTCCCAGGTACGTCCGGAGGGCGTGCTCGGCGTACGTCAGGTGACCGGGGTGGAGGGCGGGGGTGCGGGAGCGCAGCCCCGCCAGGGCCCGGTCGGGAGTCTCACCGTGGAACTCGACCTGGTCGAGGGCGTCCATCACCGGCCCGAGGGTGAACGTCTCGAGCTCCGGCTTCGGCAACTGGAGACGCCGGACCGGCCAGAGACCGGGCCGAGCCTTGGCGGCCGCGTGCGCGGGGCAGGTGCGCTCCTCGCTCCCGCCCGTACCGGGCCCTACGCGAACGAGGCCGTCGTCCCCGGTCAACCAGTGCGGCCTGTGCCATGCCGTCGTGTCGTGACTCATTGCCTCCCCCTTGTCTCGGAACAGACGGCACCCTTCGGACCGGCCGGGTGAGCCGCCGTTTTTGACCGTAGCAGAAACCTTGGAATTCATTGGAAATTCTTGGCAGAGGCTGGTTCCTGCGCTAAGCTGCCCCGCATGGCGGCATCACTGGAGGAGCTCGAACAGCGCCTGTCGCACCTGCGCACCGAGCTGCGCGGTGCCGTGCGGGCGCGGGACAAGGCCGAAACCGCGCGCATCCGTCGCGCGCTGCGCGAGGCCGAGGCCGCGTGGGAGCACGCCCTGGAGACCGAGGCGGGACCGGACGGCGAGGCACTCCTGACCGAGCCGCCCGCCCCGCAGGCGTCGGCTACCACAGGCGAACCCCGCCGCAAGGAGCGCCCGACGCACGGCTCCATCCCGATCCGCGAACAGGTCCACCAGGCGCTGACCCTGCTGGGCGCCCCTGCCGCCCCGAAGCTCATCTCGTCCACCTACGAGGCGTTCTTCACCGAGTCGCTGGTCGCCACCAAACTCGCATCCCTCCGCCGTGACGAGGAGCGCTCCTTCAAGGCGCAGGGCTACGCACGCCCGTACTACATCTGCGCGGCGCTGACCCACGACCGTCTCGTCCCCGCACGCGGGCTCCTGGCCCTGTCCACCTGGCCCGTGGAACGGCGCATCATCGGCCCGCTCAGCCCGCGCACCGACTTCCTCACCCATGCGGTGGGAACCGCCGAGCAGATCCAGCGACTCACCACGGCAGGGCATCCGGCCCCTGACGCGGCCTGGCGGCTGCTGCGCCGTTTCGCCCTCACGATCCCGGGCGCCTACGACGCCGCGGCCCAGCAACCCGATCCCGCCCGCGTGATCGCCGCCGCCCACGCCGAAGCGGCCGTCCACCAGCAGGAGGACGACCAGCAGCGGCAAGCGGCAGCGCAGCGCGCCCGTTCCCAACTCGCGGATGCGCAGCAACTGTTCGGTGCGGCACCGATGCGTGATGCGCTGCGCGACGCGAGTGGGACCCTGCCGTGACTGACCTGACGGCCCCTCCCCGGCGGCGATGACGTCAGACGCCTCGCACGCCGGTGAGCTCCAGAAGACGTTCCAGAAGACGTTCCCGAAGTAGAGACGATGCCCTCGCAGCAGTCCGAACCTCCCGACGGCCGACTCGCCCGGCTGCGTGGACCGCAGCCCCCTCAGCCGTACACCGCCCGCAAGATCACCGCCCTGACCGCCAATCCCGCCTGCGCCCGCCGCGCCGTCCTCGACGCCGCCGGAGTGGACAAGGCGTTACTCGCTCAACAGGTCGGCTACGAGCCGCGCTTCGGCCAGTCGCCCTTCGCCCTCGCCCGCGAACAGGCGTTCCACGACCTCGTGAAGTGGGGTTCCTACGCCGAGCTCATCCGGCTGCTGCGCGAGCAGCTCTCCGTCCCCGTGGCAGAGGCCCATGTCACCGACCTCAACGAGGTGCGCGGCAGCACGGCCTTGCATGTGCGCGAGCGGGAGACCCGCCGCCTCCTCGCGCACGTGGCCTCCGGCCAGGACGTACGGCTCATCCTCGACCGCCCCGTACTGACCCTCGAAGTCGCTGGCCAGACTGCGTACTTGGAACCGGACGCGCTCACCCACCGCATCGGAGGGAAGTTCCACGTCGTCCTGATCCGCTCCTTCGCGGCGATCGACGGCCAGGCCGATCCCACCGCCGTCGCCGAGGCCGCCAAGCAGGCCGCGGTGTACGTCCTCGCCCTGCGCCGCGCCTTCGACACCGCCAGCCTGCCCACCGAGCAGATCTCCCACGAGTTCCTGCTCGTCTGCCCCAAGGACTTCTCCAACCGCCCCTACGGCCGCCTGATCGACCTCCGGCAGGAACTCGACGCCCTCCAGTTCCAGCTCTCGCGACTGCGGCGCGCCGAGGACCTCGCGGCCCAGCTCCCCGAGACTGCGACCCTGGACACGACCCGGAGCCCGGACGAACTCTCCTCTTCCATAGAGGCGTTGGACGCGTCGTACACCCCCTCCTGCCTGTCCTTCTGCGAGATGGCGCGCTACTGCCGCGACGAGGCCGACGGATGCGCCTCGTCGGCCCGCCTGGGCAGCGGCGTACGCAACGATCTGCCCGGCATCGACTCCACCCGCACCGCGCTCGACTACCTGGACGGCGCAACCGCCCCTGGAGAGGCCGAGACGGAAGCCGTCGACCTGCTGCGCGCCGCCGCCCGGCTGCGCCGACTCCGCCGGGGGGCTGCATGAGCGTCCTGTCCACCGTCGCGACGCTCACGGCGTCACACACCGGCCGCGCCGAACCGCTGACGACCGTCCGCCACCAACACCTGGACGAGAAGCCGTTCGTCCTGGTGCCGCTCACCCTCGCCGGCGAGGCCTGCGCCCCCCTGGCCGCGCTGGCGGGTACGGACCCCGAGCACCCGACCCTCCTCACCGTCCGCCAGCCGCGCAACCGCGCCGAACGCTTTCGGTTCGCCGAGCGCCTCGCCGCGCTCCTCCTCGCGTACATCGATGGATGTCGGACGGACACGGAGCCCTACACCGTCGGCCGCGGCAAGGAGAAGGAGGAACGCCTGCGCTTCCAGCGGGCCCCGCAGCTCCTCGTCCCGAACGGCGAGGGCATCGCGTACGTGCGCCTGCTCGGCCGACTGACCAGGCTGCGCGCCACCGATGGGCCGTACGCGGTCGACCCGTCCGTGCCCGCCCTCGGCAAGTGGCTGACCTGGTTCGCGGACCTGGCCGAGTTCCCGGACTCCTCCGTGCTGCTCGCGATGACCCGGCTGCTCGCCGCGCACTGGGCCACGGGCCAGAGCCCCTCGGAGGACTCCCACCTCGCGTCCCTGCTCGCCTGGATCGATCCACCGGAGGGCAGCGACGGTGCGCGGGCGGCTCGGGAGGCGGAGGACCCCGCCGTGTGGCCGTCGGCCGGTCCGTCCACGGACCCGGTCTTCGACCGGACCCTGCACGAACTGATGACGCGCTACGACGAGGCGTCCGACGACCGCGGACGCGAGGCGGTCGGCCGCCAGATCGACCGTGAGCTGCAGGGCCAGGTGCTGCCCACCTGGCGGCTGATGTGGCGCGGCGTGGAGCTGCTCCGCGAGCTGCCGGAGGGCGCCCACGTCCCCGGCCGCTGGGCCCTCGACCGGCGCTGGTTCTCCGAGTACGCCGAGTACCTGGACGCCGACGGCCGCCCGCAGGCCCGCCGCGACCAGGCCGTCCGAGCCGCCCGCCGCCTGGCCCGGCTGGAGGACGCGGTCGCCCGCTACGAGGCGCAGCGCGCGTACGACGACCCGCTGGTGATGGCGGAGTACGAGCTGACCGGCGAGGCGTTCACGGGCACGGTGACGGCCAGGGACGAGGACCGCTTCGTCCCCGGCGACCCTCCCGGGTCCCAGGTGTGGCGTCCGACGATCACCCTCCGCACCGACTCCCGCGTCGGCCTGGAGGTCGGTACAGAGGTCAAGTCCCCCGCCCGGCCGGGCCAAGGAGCCCGGATCCTCGACGTACGGCAGGAGGGCGACGGCGGCCACACCGTGCTGCTCCAACTCGAGGGCGGCTTCGCGAGGAAGCGCAAGCCCCCGGCACCGGCCGGCACCCTCGCGGAGACCGGCGAGGAGCTGACGTACACCACGCTCAACCCCACCGCCATGCCGTCCGCCCTGCCCGACGAGGAGAACACGCCCTGGACCCACGGTGGTCCGCCCCAGCCGTACGAGCCCACCGACGAGGACGCAGAGGAGACCTGGGAGTGACCGCCCTCCTTCCCGACACCGGCGAGCCCGAAGCCCTCACTCCCGGCGAACGCGCGGACCAGGCGGTCGCGGGGATCCTCACCGGCCTCGACACCGCGCCCGGCCGGGGTGTCGTCGTGGACTCGCCTCCCGGGGCCGGGAAGTCCACGCTGGTGGTGCGGGCCACCGGGCACCTGACGTCCGCGGGCCACCAGCTCATGATCGTCGCGCAGACCAACGAGCAGGTCGACGACCTGGTGGACCGCATCGCGCGGGAGCACCCCGGTCTGGCGCTCGGCCGCCTCCACGCCGGCGGCCACGTCCTCCCGCCCCGCGTCACCCGGCACCCCAACGTCACCGGGAGCAGCCAGGTGACGGACCTGCGTGACCTGCCCGTCGTGGTGTCCACCGCGAAGAAGTGGTCGTTCGTCACCCCGGACAAGTGCGCGCCGTGGCGGTGGGCCATCGTCGACGAGGCGTACCAGATGCGCTCGGACGGACTCCTGGCGACAGCCCCGCTGTTCGCCCAGGACGACTCACAGGTCCTCTTCGTCGGCGACCCCGGCCAGCTCGACCCCTTCGCCACCGTGGAGACCGACCGCTGGCACGGCCTTACCTGGGACCCGCTGCGCAACGCGGTGGACGTCACCCTCGCCCACAACCCCGACCTCGTACGCCACCAACTCCCCGTCTCCTGGCGCCTCCCAGAGACGGCGGCACCCCTGGTCGAGCGGGCCTTCTACCCCTTCTACCGGTTCGTCCCCGGTACGACGGCACCGGAGCGCGTGCTCTCGTACACCACCCTGCCCCATGGCTCCGGCCCGCTGGACGACGTCCTCGCCCGGGCCGCCGCCTCCGGCTGGGGCCACCTGGAACTCCCCGCCCGCCACACCCTGGACCAGGACCCGGAGGTGGCCGAGGCCCTCGCGGCGACGGCGGCCCGGCTGCTGGAGCGCGGTGCGCTGGTCAACGGGGATCCCCTGACCACGGACCGCATCGCGATCGGCACGGCACGCACCGTCCAGGCGGACGCGGTCCGCTCCCGTCTCGCCACTCGCGGCCTGACCGGCATCACCGTGGACACCGCCAACCGCCTCCAGGGCCGCGAGTTCGACGTCACCCTGGTCTGGCACCCGCTGTCCGGCCGCCAGGACGCCTCCGCGTTCCACCTGGAGACGGGCCGTCTGTGCGTCCTGCTCTCCCGGCACCGCTTCGCCTGCATCGTGGTGGCCCGCGCCGGCATCCGCGACCTGCTGGACCGGCATCCGCGGAGCAGTCCTGTGTACCTGGATGTGCCGCCCAAGTTTCCGGATGGGTGGCGGGCGCATCAGGTGGTCATGGGGCTTTTGGAGGCGGGGGAGCATCGGGTGCGGGCAGCGTGAGAACCCATGAATTCCGATCATCACCAAGATGTGAAATGTCTGTGGAGAAAGTGGTTGAATGCCACATGTGCAGCGCCTTGGCAGCGTTCGTCAGTGACGTCGGGCACTCGTAACTACGCTCTCGATGAAGCAGCGACGTCCAAGGCGGTCGGCGCCGAGTTTCTCAGCGCCTGGTTGTGGGGGGAAGGGTCCTATGCACGCCGATGATGTCGAGCCTGGGGTTCGCCTGACCGGATTGGCCTCGGGGTCGGTCACCGTCGTGGCTGCCACGCCGGTTGGTGACGCTCTTCAGATTACGGTCCGCGACGACTCCGGACACCTGTTCGATCAGGTGCTTTTCCCCGAAGACATCACCGGGCTGCGGCGTGAAGCACCGAGGTCACGGTGGTCGTTCGACGCCACCCCTGAACAGTTCCGTCTTGCGGCTGAGGCGCTGCGCATGCAGCACGCGGGTCTGTCGGACCCGATGCTGGCAGTGGAGACCAGTGACATCGACCCGCTGCCCCACCAGATCCGCGCCGTCTACGGCACGCTGCTGGCCCAAGCCGGCTCCCTGCGCTTCCTGCTGGCAGACGATCCTGGCGCAGGGAAGACAATCATGGCGGGTCTCTATCTCAAAGAGCTGCTGCTGCGCGGGGACATACAGCGTTGCCTGATCGTGGCCCCCGGTGGGCTCGTCGAGCAGTGGCAGACCGAACTCGCGGAGAAGTTCGGGATCGAGATGGCGATCTTGACACGCGACCTGGCGGAGGCCGACCGCGACGGCGACCCGTTCCGGCGCAACCCGATGCTGATCGCGCGCATGGACCAGCTGGCCCGCAACGAAGAGTGGCAGACCGTGCTCGCGGAGTCGGAATGGGACCTCATCGTCGTGGACGAGGCCCACCGCATGAGCGCCTCCTGGTTCGGCAACGAACTCAAGCGGACCCGCCGCTACGAGTTGGGCCAGCTGCTCGGCAAGATCACCCGGCACTTCCTGCTGATGACCGCCACCCCTCACTCGGGGTCGGAAGCCAACTTCCAGACGTTCCTCGCTTTACTGGACCCCGACAGGTTCGCCGGGCAGTACCGCCAAGGCGTGCACTCCACCGACACCACCGGACTGATGCGCCGGATGATCAAGGAGGACCTGCTCACCTTCGACGGCAAGCCGCTGTTCCCCGAGCGGGTGGCCGAGACCGTCGAGTACACGCTCTCCCCTCTGGAGATGCACCTGTACGAAGAAGTCACCGAGTACGTACGCACGGAGATGAACCGGGCCGAGCGAGCCGACGGCAGACGACGCACCGTCGGCTTCGCGCTCACGGTCCTGCAGCGACGCCTGGCGTCGAGCCCGGAGGCGATCTACCAGTCGATCCGGCGCCGCGCCGCACGCCTGCGCGCCCACCGTGAGCAGATCCTGGCAGGCCCGTTCGTTCCCCCACCCGAGACGCTGTCGTTCGACCCGGAGGACTTCGACTCCGACGAGTGGGGTGCCGCCGAGCTGGAGCAGCTGGAGAGCGAGGTCCTGGACGCCGCCACCGCCGCACGCACGGCAGCCGAGCTGGACGCCGAGCTCGCGGTCCTGGCACGTCTTGAAGAGATCGCCCAGCAGGTCCGTACCTCGGGTGAGGATCGCAAGTGGCAGGAATTGCGTTCCCTTGTCCTCAAGGCCCGCGAAGACGGTCTGAGCAGTGACCGCCACGCCCCGCACAAGATCATTGTCTTCACCGAGCACCGCGACACCCTCGACTACCTCGCAGGCCGGATCACCACTCTGCTGGGCGGCGACGAGGATGCCGTATGCACCATCCACGGTGGCACCGCGCGACAGGCTCGTCGGGAGATCCGCACCAAGTTCACCAACGACCCTCGCTGCCACGTTCTGATCGCCACCGACGCCGCCGGCGAAGGACTGAACCTCCAGGCCGCGCACCTCATGGTCAACTATGACCTCCCCTGGAATCCCAACCGCATCGAGCAGCGCTTCGGGCGTATCCACCGCATCGGCCAGCGCGAAGTCTGCCGCCTGTGGAACCTCGTGGCCTCCGAGACCAGGGAGGGCCAGGTCTTCCAGCGCCTGCTGACCAAGATCGAGCAGCAGCGCCGCGCCTACGGCGGCAAGGTCTTCGACGTCCTGGGTGAGAACGCCTTCGCTGACGAGCCGCTGCGTGACCTGCTCGTGCGAGCCATCCGCTACGGCGAGCAGCCCGAGGTCCGCGCTTATCTGGACCAGGTCATCGACAAGTCCGTAGCCGACGGCCTCCAGGAGCTGATCAAGGAACGCGCCCTGGCCACCCCGGAGATCGGGCTGGAGGAGCTGACCGAGCTGCGCCGGCAGATGGACGAGGCCCGCGCCCGGCGCATGCAGCCCCACTTCGTGCAGGCCTTCGTCATGGAGTCCCTGCGTGCCCTAGGCGGGCGAGCCTCCAAGCGGGAGAAGGACCGGTTCGAGCTGACACAGGTGCCGGCGGTCCTGCGGGAAGGTCGGCGTACCATCAGCCCGCGCTACGGGCGCATCACCTTCGAGCCCTCGGCCGTGGTGATGCCCGGACGCCCGGACGCCGAGCTCATAGCACCCGGTCATCCGCTGATGGACGCGATCATCACCGAGATCCTGAACAGGTACGGCGACACCCTGACCCGTGGAGCAACCTTCCTGGACCGGACCGCCACCACCCCCCGCCTTGTCTTCGCCCTGCTGGAAGAGCTCTCGGACGGGCGCGGCACAGCAATCAGCAAGAGGTTCGAGTACGTCTCCGTGCTGCCGGACGGAACCGCACAGCCAGCAGGCCCCGCCCCGTACCTCGACCTGTCCCTGCCCGCGGACCTGAATATGGAGCAGCACACCGCGCTGGCCCTTGCCATCAACTCCGAGCTGTCCTCGCCCTGGCTTGCCGACGGCGTTGAGAAGATTGCTCAGAACTGGGCAATCCAGCATGGCCTGCCCGAACACCGGGCCGATGTCATCGCTCGCGTCGTCCCGGCTGTCGAACGGACGCGCAAGCTAGTACGTCAGCGGCTGCTGGCTCAGATGAACTACTGGGACGGTGAGTCGATCAAGCTTGCCGAGGCACAGGCGGCAGGTAAGAAGATCCGTATCTCACCGGCCACCGCACGTGAACGCGCCCGTTCCCTGGAGGCCCGACTCGCGCGCCGCCAAAGCGAGCTCGACCTCGAGACCCAGGTCACCGTGCACCCGCCGAAGATCGTCAGCGCAGCGCTCGTCCTGCCCGCCTCGGTCGTCCCAGGCGTCGCCGGTGAACAGCCGACGCCTGGCAGCTTTGCCTTGGACACCTCCGTCACCGAACGCCGTGCCGTAGATGCTGTACTGGCTGCCGAGCGTCGGCTCGGGCGGGTGCCTGAGGAGATGGCGCACTCCAACAAGGGCTTCGACATCCGTTCCCGCAAGCCCGACGGCCACCTGATCTTCATTGAGGTCAAGGGGCGTGTGCTAGGCGCTGACAACTTCACCGTCACCACCAGCGAGGTCGGCTACGCCAAGAACGCCGAGCCCGACTACCGGCTCGCGCTCGTCGCCGTGGATCCTGACACCCCCGACGGGTCGAACGACCAGGTCCGCTATGTGCTCAACCCCTTCGCCGACCTGGTCCTGGACAAGTACGTCGACGACTTGCGCCGCAACTGGAAGGCGGAGTGGGACCGCGGTGTAGAGCCCCTCTGACGCACAAGATCCACACGCTTCATCCGCTCGAACGCCACCCGAGGCACGGTTCGAGCGCCTCGGAATCTAGATTGAGTAGGTGAACACCGCAGTGCAGCCCGGAACGCCGTCAGGTTCTGTCCCCCGACGCAAGCTCATCGAGGTCTCTCTCCCGCTGGAGGACATCAACGACGCCTCTGCCCATGAGAAGTCCGTCCCCCGCAAGGGGCACCCGGCAACTATGCACCTGTGGTGGGCACCACGCCCTCTCGCTTCGATCCGAGCTGTACTGTTCGCTCAGCTCGTCGACGACCCCTCCTCGCGGCCAGATCTGTTTCCCACTGAGGAAGAGCAGAAGGCCGAACGCGAACGACTGCACTGGATTATTCGCAGGATTGCGCGGTGGGAGAACACGAACAACGAAAGGGTCTACCGCGAGGCTCGGGAAGCGATTCTCAAGTACACCGACGGAAAGCCGCCAGCCATCCTCGACCCGTTCTCCGGGGGAGGAACCATCCCCGTCGAAGCACAGCGACTCGGGCTCGAAGCACACGGCAGTGATCTCAATCCCGTCCCGTCCCTCAAGACCAGGGCGTTGATCGAAATCCCACCGAAGTTCGCCGGACAAGCACCTGTGTTCCCGGGGGCAGCCGATACCCAGGTCAACGATTGGCCTCGCGCCACCGGCCTGGCTGAGGACGTGCGCCGATACGGAATGTGGATGTTCGACCAGGCTAAACGGCGGATTGGACATCACTACCCCGACGCGCAGGTTCCTATTCTGGGACGAGACGGCGAACCCACCGGCAAGCACACGCAAGCACCAGTGATCGCCTGGCTCTGGGCCCGCACCGTAATTTGCCCCAACCCCGCCTGCGGGATCCGAATGCCTCTTGTGCGCTCTTGGTGGCTTAGCAAGAAGAAGGGCAAGGAGGCTTACGTCGCCCCTAGGATCGTACCCGACACCACTTCACCGGGCGGGCGGCGCGTGGAGTTCGCCATAGGGCATGACCCGCAGTTTGCCCCAGGTAAGGACAGCGAGGGCACGGTAGATCGCAAGGGGGCCACCTGCATCGCCTGCCACAGCGCTGTCGAATTCAAGTACATCCGCGAGAAAGGCCGCGCTAAACAAGTGCGCGAGCAATTGATGGCCATCATCGCCGAAGGTGATCGTCGCCGGATTTACCTGAAACCCACCAGCGCCCATATCTCGTCAGCAGATCTATCGCAGCCGGAGTCAGTACCTCTTGGGAGCCTCCCCGACGCTACGCTCGGTTTCCGAGTTCAAGCCTATGGAATGACCGACTATGTCGATCTATTCACCAATAGGCAGCTCACCGCCCTCGTGACGTTCAGCGATCTAGTTGCCGAGGCGCGAGAAATGGCACTCAAGGATGCGCTCGCGGTCGGCCGCCCCCGTGGTGAATCCCTGGCCCGCGGCGGCGTGGGAGCTGAGGCCTACGCTGATGCGGTAGCGACGTACCTTTCCATGGCAATCTCGAAGCTTGCCGATTGGTCTTCTTCAATCTGCAGCTGGATCAACGGGGTCGAGAAGGTCAGGAACACGTTCCCCCGCCACGCCATCGCCATGACCTGGGATTTTATTGAAGTCAACGTCCTCTCCAACGCGGTAGGCAATTTCGGAAACCATGTGACTTGGGTATCTTCCGGCATCGACTCCGTCCCTGCGGATCAAGTTCCAGGGTTCTCACACCAAGCAGACGCGGCTAGTCGGGACTACTCTGGCCTCCTGGTCTCCACCGACCCTCCTTATTACGACAACATCGGCTACTCCGATTTGTCTGACTTCTTCTACGTCTGGCTTCGTCGATCCCTCCGAGGAATCCACCCGGACCTCTTCGGTACAATGCTCGTCCCGAAGAAGGAAGAGCTAGTCGCCAACCCCTATCGACATGGAGGGAGGGCGAAAGCAGAAAAGTTCTTCGAGGAGGGATTCGAGCGGGTATTTACCCACACCCGGCAATCAGCATCATCAGAATACCCGATCACCGCATTCTACGCTTTCAAACAGTCTGAACTAGAAAAGGAGGGAATTGCCAGCACCGGATGGTCCACTCTCTTGGAGGGCATGATCCGGGCTGGCTGGACCATTACCGCGACCTGGCCAGTCCGCTCCGAGCGCAGCGGCCGGATGATCTCGGTGGGTACTAACGCCCTCGCATCTTCCATCGTGCTCGCATTGCGGCCACGCAAGGAGACAGCATCGGCCACTGATCGCATGGGATTCCTCTCGGCCTTGCACGCCGAGTTGGAGGAAGCGCTGCCCCGTATTCACGAGGGCGCCATTGCCCCAGCGGACCTGCGGCAGACGATTCTGGGGCCGGGGATGGCAGTGTTCTCCCGCTTCTCCCGCGTGCTGGAAGACGACGGTTCCACGATGTCCGTGAAGACTGCGCTGGCGCTGATCAACCAGACGTTCGACGCGTTGCAGAACGAGCATGACGCCGAGCTGGACGCCGACACCCGATTCTGCCTGGACTGGTTCCGCTCCTACGGCTGGGACACACGCCCCTACGGTGACGCCGAGTCGCTAGCTGTGCCCTTGGGGCTATCGGTGGACGGGATTGCCCGCGGCGGAGTCCTGACCTCCGGCGGCGGAAAGGTCGCGCTCATCAAGCCGCTGGATCTGGACCCCCGATGGGATCCGGCTCACGACGACCGGCTGTCCCTGTGGGAGGTCACCTGCCATCTGGCACGCGCGTACGCGACCGAGGGACGCGAGGAGGCCGCCAGGCTCATGGCCGGAGTGAAGGGGAAGGTGGACCTGGACGAGGTCAACCGCCTGGCCACTCGCCTGTACGAGCTGATGGAGTCTCAGGATGCCTCAACCGCAGGGTTGTTCAATGGGCTTGGAGGGGCGTGGGCCGATGTCTCCGCGACGTCGACCACGATCCGCCCGGCCGCTGTGGCCGAGACGCTCTTTGGGGAGGAGATCTGATGGCGCTGACGAACAACGAGAAGGTGCTGCGCGGACTCGACCAGCTGCTCGAGGGGATGCGCCCGTGGGTCGACATGCGTATGTCGGCGCAGGCTCCAGCCGGCAAGGACTGGGTAGAGCTGATCGCCGCAGAGGACGAAGCGAAGTTCGGCACAGCCAAGACGTACTCACGCGACGACGTGCGGTTCCTGCTGCGCATGGTCACCGAGCGATGGAAGGTATTCGAGAAGGACCTGTCGCGCCCACAGTCCGCGTTGGCCTCCGAGCTGCGGGAGACGGCGAACGCAGCGCACCACGGGCAGAAGTTCTCCTCGGACGACACCTACCGCGCGCTGGACACGATCGAGCGTCTGCTGACGGTGATCGGTGCCGCCGACGAGGCTGATGCAGTAGCGAAGACGCGCATGGAACACCAGCGTGAGGTCTTCGAGAAGCAGACGCGCAACCGGCTGACGCGTGAAGCGCAGGCGGTCAAGGTGGCCGGTATGCAGGCCGGTACGGCGATCAAGCCGTGGCGTGAGGTCATCCGGCCGCACGCCGACGTGATCCGCGGGCAGTTCTCCGCTGCGGAGTTCGCCGCCGACCTGTACGCGGTGGCCCATGGCCACACTGCGGCGCCGGAGTACCTGAACCCGGCTGAGTTCTTCTCCCGTACCTATCTCACCAGTGGTCTGTCCGACCTGCTGACTCGTGCGCTCAAGCGTCTTTCCGGGGATGCCGGGGCAAGCCCGGTGATAAATCTGCAGACCCAGTTCGGTGGCGGCAAGACGCACTCGATGCTGGCCTTGTACCACCTGTTCTCCGGCGGCTTGACCACGAACGCGCTGCCGCAGGCCGTCCAGGACGTGGTACATGCCTCCCTGCCCACGGGCGACGGCGATCCGCTGAAGTCTCTGGACGTGAAGCGGGTCACCTTGGTGGGCACAAAGCTCTCCCCGAGCCAGCCGATCCCTAAGGACGATGGCACGCAGGTGCGCACGCTCTGGGGGGAGTTGGCCTGGCAGCTCGGAGATCGCGAGGCGTTCGACCGCATCGCAATGGCTGATGCGACCGGCACCGACCCCGGCGACGCCCTGGACGCCGTCGTACGTGACGTCGTCGCCGGCGGCAAGAGCGTGCTGATCCTGATCGACGAGTGGGTGGCCTACGCCCGCCAACTCGTCGGCCGCGACGACCTGCCCGGCGGAACATTCGCAACTCAGCACACCTTCGCCCAGCACCTGACCGAGATGGCCAAGTCCATCCCCGGCGTCATGCTGGTGGTCTCCATCCCCGCCTCCGACTCCCTCGACAACGGAGGCGGCGGCTCGGCACTGGAGGTGGGCGGCCCCAACGGGCACGTCGCTCTGGAAACCCTGCAGCACACCATCGGCCGGAACGCCGACGACTGGCGACCGGCCAACAACATCGAATCCTTCGAGATCGTCCGGCGGCGCCTGTTCGAAGAACCCGACGCTGTGGCCCTGGCGGACATCGCCGCGGTGGCCAAGCAGTACGTGAAGTACTACCAGGAGAACACCGGGTTCTTCCCGCGCGAGACGACCACCGGCGCGTACGAGCAGCGCATCCGAGCGGCGTACCCGATCCATCCCGAGCTGTTCGACCGGCTCTACGAGGACTGGTCGACGCTGCCGAAGTTCCAGCGCACCCGCGGCGTGCTGCGTCTAATGAGCGTGGTCATCAACTCACTGTGGGCGGCCAATGACACCACACCGCTCATCACCCCCGGCGCCGTACCCGTCCACGACACCCAGGTATTCAGCGAGATCACCAAGTATCTCGATGACAACTGGAAGCCGGTGGTAGACAAGGACGTCGACGGGGAGGGGGCCACCCCGGTTCAGATCGACCACGAGCGTCCGTCGTTCGGGCAGCGGGCCCTTACCAGGCGTGTCGCCCGATCTGTGTTCATCGCGACCGTCCCGACGCTGCGCTCGGCACACAAGGGCGTGGACATCCAGCAGCTCCGCCTGGGCACCGCAGTTCCTGGTGACGTCATCAACCACATCGGTGACGCGCGCGCCCTGCTGGGCCAGCGTGCCACCTACTTCTATGAGGACGGCGACCGCTCCTGGTACGACCTGGCCGCTTCGGTCTCCCGCGTGGCCGCCGATCGTGCGGCCGGCTACAGCGAGGCCGACGTGCACGCCACCATCATCGAACGCCTCAAGGCCACGGCGAAGGCATCCAAGGCTTCCTTCGGTGCCGTGCACGCCGCGCCTCTCGACACCGGGGACATCCCCGATTCCGAGGTGCTCAAGCTCGTGGTCCTGCACCCGAAGTTCACCTGGGGCAAGGACGCCTCCACCGCCACGGACTTTGCCGCGCGTCTCCTGCGGGAGGCAGGTAACGGGCAGCGGCAGCGCCGCAACATGCTGGTCATGGTCGCCGCCGATCGGGACACCTACCCCGAGCTCGACGGAGTGGTGCGGGAGTACCGGGCCTGGAAGTCCATCGCGGACGAGGCCGAAGAACTCGAGCTGAGCGCCCAGCAGCGCAAGCAGTCCGTCACCCGCGCACGCCAGTTGGACGCGGCTGTCGACGACCGTGTCCGAGCGGCATTCACCGCAGCGCTGATCCCGACCGAGCTGCCCGGCCAGAAGCCCACCATCTCCTTCACTCGTATCGCCAAGGACGGTGGTTCCCTCGCCGAGCGCGTCACCGCGGCACTCAAGGCCAAGGGCTGGATCACCCCGGTGCTCGGGGCCACGCTGGTGCGTATGGCTCTCGAAGGCGCCCTGGCCAACGCCTGGGGCAAGGGGCATGTGAGGTTCGGCGACCTGTGGTCCTGGTACACGCAGTACCCCTACCTCAAGCGCCTGCCCAACCGGCATGTGCTTGAGCAGGCCGTACTCGGTGCTGCTGACGTCCTCCTCTGGCAGCAAGACGCCTTCGCCTTCGCCGACGGCTACGACGAGGCCACCGACGAGTACCAGAACCTCTGGATCCACGGCGACAAGCCCGATCCCAGCTTCGTCACCGACGACACGCTCCTTGTCCAACCAGCCCGAGCCATCGCCCAGCGCGCACGGGTTGTGGCCACCCCGCCGATCGCACCGGTCACCCCTGCGGATGGCGGCAATAGTGGTGAAAGCAGCAGCCCGTCTTCCAGTCCCGGTGCTGTCACGCCTACGACGGGTCCCGGCTCTCAGCCTTCGCCTCCGCCTGCGAAGAAGGTCACGCGCAGGTTCTGGGGTGTCAAGACCCTTAATCCCAACCGTCCTGCTGCCGACTTCGCCAATATCCAGCAGGAGGTCCTGGCGCATCTCGAAGCCGCCGACGGCGTCACGCTCGAGGTCCGTATCGAGATCACCGCAAGCGCTGCCGACGGATTCACCGAACAGCAGGTACGTACCGTCAGAGAGAACGCCGCCCAGCTGAAGTTCGAAGACACAGGTTTCGAAGAGAACTGAGTCGGTCCGTGCTGGTGGAGGGAGACCACAGGGTCTCCCCCACCAGCGCGCTGAACGCTATGCGGGACCGAGGCATCGCTGCAACGGGGTCACCGGCTGCCGGCGCCCGTGTCCCTCACACCTCTGTTGCGAACCCCACGAACCGCGACCACTCCTCGCGGCCGACGGCGAAGTGAGGACGCGACACTTCCTTGGAGTCCCTTACGTACACGGCCTGTTCGGTGATGGCGACCTCCACGCAGTCGTCACCCTGACTGCCGCTGTAGCTGGATTTGAACCACGCCAGTTCCGGCGTCATGCTCATAGCTCTCCTCGGAGTCGCTCCAGCAGACCCCGCGAGTCCTTGGCGTTCAGGGCCTGCGAGCGCAGTGTGTCATAGCGCTGGCAGAGGAGGCTCACCTCTTTCACGTCGGAGATCAGACGGCCGTTCTGTTGTCCCTCGGAGTACGCGTATCGCTGCCCCCTGGGAGTCTCCAGAAGCCGCACCGGGCCATCCAGACAGGCATGCAACCCTGCCTCCAACGGCACGACTTGAAGCGTCACGTTCCGCGGTGTGCTCAGCTCCAGCACATGGTCGAGCATCTGCCGCATCTGCTCCAGATCCCCGAACCAACGCCGGAAGACGTGCTCTTCGACGATGAAGCTGAACGGCATCGTCGGTCGCTCGAACAGCATCTGCTGCCGCTCCATCCGCCGGGCCATGAAGTCTTCCAGCAGACTGTCCGGCGCCACCGGAACGGTCCCCTCGAACACCGCCCGCGCATACCCCTCCGACTGCAACAACCCCGGCACCAGCCGGCACTCGTACGTGCACAGGCTCACCGCCACCCGCTCCAGGCGGGCCCACTGCCGGAACCACGCCGCGAGCCCGGCATCCCCGCGCCCCCGGGTCACGTACTTCGACGCCTTCCGCAGCGCCCCCGTGTTCCCCAGCGCCTCCTCGGAGCGCTCCACCAGCGCCACGTCGGGCATTCGCCGGCCCAACTCCACCGATTCCACCGTGTGCTTGGAGAAGCTCACCAGGTTCGCGAACTCGGTCCTGCTGTACCCGGCGTGCTCGCGCAGTGCCTGCAGGAAGGCCCCGAACGTCCGCAGGCTGTCCGAGGGATCGGGCTCCCGGTCCGCCTCGCCGCCCGGCATGTCCTCGTCGTCCACCGCACCGCCGCCGGTCATCCGCGGCCACCTCCGGTTCCGTTCCCGCGCTGTTCGCCGTTCCCCACCCGACCGCACCCAGCGTGACGCATGAACCGTCGTACCGTCCACGGAATGTGCCCGTACGCTGACACAACGTACGGACGGCACCTCTGGAACGCGCCCCGCGCACCCGTCACCGTGGCCCCATGCGCGCAACGACACCCCAACTCAACGCCCCCGTACACATGTTCTCCCAGCTTCTGTCGTCCACCCGCCGAGGAGCCCGGCTCGCCCGTCTCCTCGCCGCCGAGCAGCTCCGCGCGTGGCCCGTGTCACCCAGGGTCACCGAGCGCGCCGAGCAGATCGTGGCCGAACTCGCCACCAACGCCTACTTGCACGGTCGCGTTCGAAGCCGCGACTTCCGGCTCACACTCACCCTCGACGCCACGGCCGGCCTGCTCCGCATCGCCGTCACCGACGCCCGGGGCGAGCGCATCCCGTCGCCGCCGGCGGAATGCGGAACGCCCCTCGACGCCGAGTCCGGCCGCGGCCTGCTCCTGGTCACCGCCCTCGCCGACCGCTGGGGCGTCGAGCCGTACCCGCCCGGCGGCAAGACAGTCTGGGCCGAGTGCGCCTGCGAGACCTCGGCCCGGACGTGCGCGACAAACGCACTCCCGCGTGACAGTCGACCGTCAGACGGCGACCACGTGTACGTCTGACGGCGCGAGGACCGTCAGGCAGACATGGATGTCCCCCGGGTCGGTGGTGAAGACCACCGCACTGCTGTGCCGGGCCGCTGCCAGGGCCACCCAGGCGTCCACCGCGTCCGGCCGCTTCTTCGCCGGCAGGGGCCACCCGCCCCAGAGCGGTGCCGATGCGCCGCCGATCCGCGAGGTCCGGGCCCGTCGCACAGGCCAGACACTCCGGACGGCCCGCCTTCGCCTCACGCATGGGCGGCTCGGACGTACGGGCCTGAGGGACGTTGCAGTCCTTCAGGACGCCGGACAGGGCGTACACCAGCGCCGACTGGGGGCGCCGCACCTGAGCGAGGGACCGGGGCGGAGCACCAGCGCACGGTGCGGAACCGTGCGCAGTCCCTCGTGGAGGGCCACCGCCTTCGCCTTGCGGTCGGCGAGTGAATGGCCCCACCTTCCGGCATGGGCCCGCTCGACGTCGTCCCGCCAGGGCCAGCAGCTCCACCTGCGTGGGGGCTGGGTCACCGAGCGATGACGACGCGGGTGCCACCGAAGTTCGCGACGATCTCCAGCTTGCCGCCGAGCGCGGCGACGTATGCCGCCACGGTGCCGACCTCCGTCGAGACGGCCTTACCGCGTTCGATGGCGGACACCCGCTCCTGGCGGACATGCATACGCGCCGCAACCTCGCTCTGGGTGAGACCGAGTTCCTGACGTACCTCGGCCAGCCGGTGGGCGCGCGCCTGCGCAACCAGCCTTTGGGCGCCCGCCCTGATCTCGTCGAGATCGTCCTCGTCGAAGATCTCGTCCCTTACCTCGTCCCAGGGGTGGAACGTGTCCATTGCTCACTCTCCTTCGCGCCGTTGTTCCAGGTAAGCCAGCCACTGCCCGTAGCGCACCTGGTGTGCGGTACCTCAGGGACGGGATACCGGTCGCGTGGATCCCGGCCCCGCGACCGGTGACCATCGTCGGATCATGGCACGACGACCGCCGTGGACGCCCGGCGGCCGGCTACGCCGTTCCCCTCGCCAGGGCGTCCAGCACCCGCTGGACGTCGTCCCGCCAGGCAAGCAGCTCCCCCTGCGTGGGAGCCAGCTCGTACCCGTGGTAGTGGCAGGCCCGGCTGAGGCCGGCCCAGGTCGCCGACCAGCGGCGGGCCGTGTCGGGATCGGCGTAGGACTCCAGGCACAGGGCCTGGGCGTGCGGCGGGCAGCGGGACAGCTGCGGTTTGCGGGGCTGCCAGTAGCGGCGCAGGGCCTCTTCGAGGGCGTGGCGCAGCAGCAGTGCCACGGCGCGCGGCCAGACGCCCGTGGTGGAGGCGGTGGCCGTGCCGAGCAGCCGGTCCGCGCCCGCGAGCAGTTCCTCGGGGGTCGAGGTGGGCGGCGGCGGAGGCGGGAGGGTCGCGGGGAGCCGGGGCGGGCGCGCAGACGGAACGGGTGTGGCCGGGCGGATCGTGGTCACAGGGTTCGCACCGCCTTCGCGAGGTCCGCGGTGCGGCGGATGATCTCCTCCGCGTTGTCGACGGGTACGGCTTCGTGGGAGCCCTTGTTGCACCACCGGATGTGGTCGGTGGCCTGCTGGCCGTAGGCCCGGGTGAGGTCGGTCATGGTCTCGCCCACCCGGTCGGTTTCCCCGTAGAGGGCGAGGGAGGCCAGTTCGGTGAGCTTGTGGGCCTTGGCGATGCGCTGCTCGATCTCGGCGTGCGGCAGGCCCGTGCCGAGGAGCCGGCGCCGGGCCGGTTCAAGGAGGGCGGCCTCCAGCGCGGTGCGGCACAGGCCGGGCAGGACCCGGGCTACGACGTCGCCGGGCAGGTCGCGGGTCCTGGCGAGCGCCTTCGCGTCGTTGAGGGCCTGTTTGACGGGGTCGTCGCCGGAGCGGACCCGTACAGCGGAGCGCTCACGGCGGTCGACCGTGAGGACGGTGGCGGGCAGCCGCAGGTACTTCAGGGCCTGCGGCAGGCGGGTGTCGTGGGTGAAGACGACGACCTGGCGGTGCTCGGCGAGGAGCGCGAGGACGCGGGCGAGGCCGTCCACCTTGGCGGGGTCCATGGACTGCACCGGGTCGTCGATGACGAGGAACCGGAAGGGGTTCTCCGGGAGGAAGGTGCGCGGGAGGAAGAGGGACAGGGCGAGGGAGTGGAGTTCCCCCTGGCTCATGACGCCGAGCGCGGGGGCGTCGATGTCGTCGACGGTCACGTCGAGGGCGACCTTGCGCTGGGTTCCTGAGCCGCCCAGGCGGACCGGGCCGAGGGCGACGTTGCTCTGCTGGCGCAGGTTGGACCAGATGCGCTGGGCGTCCTCGGCGATGGGCCGCATCCGGTCGGCGCGGATCTCGTCATGGGCGACCTTGAGCCACTTCTGGGCGGCCTTGACGCGGGCCATGTGCGGGGCCGCCTGCTCGGCCGCGTGGGCCTTGTCCAGCCAGGCGGCGAGCGCCCGCGCGGCGTCGCGCCAGGTGTCGTCCTGGTCGGCGAGGCGCTCCGCGGCCTGCTGACGGGTGACCCATGCGGCGTCGGCGGCGGTCCGTGCGGCGTTCTCGGAGACGGACGCCAGTACGGTCGGGTCGGAGACGGTACGGCACCGCAGCCAGTCGTCCCAGGCGGCGGCGATCTCGGGCGGCAGCCAGTCGGGGGGCGCCGCGGCCAGGTCGCGGACGGCCTGCGCGGCCGCGTCGAGTTCCCTGCGGGCGGTGAGGACCTGCTCGGCCTCGACGCGCAGCCGGTGTTCCTGCTCGGCGGCGTCCCGTGCCCATTCCTCGTCGAGGCGGGCCGTGCCGCCGCACACCGGGCAGGTGTCGAGGGCGGGGTGGGCGCGGTGGTGGGCGAGCGCGCGGGCGAGGAGTTCGGCGCGGCGCAGCGCGTCCTCGGCGGACGTGCCCCGCAGGTCCTCGGTGGAGGCGATGGCTTCGCGCAGCCGGGTCACGGCCGTGGCGACCGCCTCGGTGTCGGGTCCGGTCAGGGTGGAGCGGCGGCGCAGGTCGAACAGGAGTGACTCGTCCGCCGGGCCGGTCCCGGCGGCCAGTTCGGCCGCTCGCGCGAGGTCCGGGCGCCGCCCGCTCAGTGCGGTGCGGGCGGCCCGGGCGCGGGGGTCGTCGGTGCCGTCCAGGAGGGTGAGCAGGGCGGGCAGTTCGGCCTTGGCTTCCTTGGCGGGCGCCTCGTACTCGCGGGCCAGCTCGCGCAACCACTTGTCGGCGGCGGCGAGTTGCTCCAGCCCGAGGATGGAGGCGACGGCGTCGTACATCTCGCTGGGCCTGCCCCCGATCACCTGGCCGAGCTCGGAGTACGACAGGAAGGGGCGGTAGGTGGCCAGGTCCTCCTGCCAGCCGAGGTCCGGGAGGGGGACGGAATCGTGGCCGGGCCGCTCGAGTTCGGCGGTGGAGTCGGCGACGTCGTCCCCGTGCCAGGTGCGCAGCACGGTGGCCGGCTCCGGATCGCCGTCGATGCGCAACTCCACGGCGACCTGGGGTTGCTGGCCGTGGTGGAGGTTGCGCCAGCTCTTGCGCCAGATGTCGCTGCGGCCGCGCCAGCGGGCGTTGTCGCCGGTCAGCGCTATCTCCACGGCCTCCGCGAAGCTCGACTTGCCGGATCCGTTGCGGCCGGTGACCAGGGTGAGCCCCGGGCCGGGGGTAAGGGGGAGGCGTGTGGTGCGGCCGATGCCGCGGAAGCCGCTGACCGTGACGGACTGCAGGTAGGCGCCGGGCATCCGGCCGCGTGCCGGGCCGTCGTCCTGGAAGGCGGTGAGGAGGAGGGCCCGGGTGCCCTCGTCGAGGTCCGAGTCGGCGAGCCGCCCGGCGATGAGATGGGCGAGTGTACCGGCCGCCGGCTCCTGGGCGGGCGGCCCTGCGGGAGACGGGTCCGGGGCGGGATCGGCGGGTACGGGCATGACGGGACTCCCGTGGAGGCGACGACTGCGGAGCGAGGGGCCGGACTGGCCGGCGGCAACAGGACGACAGGGGGCGCACGGGAGCAGCGGTGCAACGCGGGGCCGTGTGCCGTGAGTTGTGGACGACCATAGCCCACACAGACCCAATAATGGAACTCTTTGGAACTTCGTGGAGATCATTGGGCCCGGGGCCGGGGCGTGACACCCCGGCACCCGTACTCACAGACGCCACTCCTCGAAGAGCACCCCCAGCAGCTCCTCCTGCCTGGCCTTCAGCACCTCAGGGGTCCACTCGGCGTGCTGGAGCACCTGGCTGGTCAGCGCGAAGGGGACCACTCCCCCGCGGCCGGTGAAGTACTTGGCCTTCTTGGCGGTGAAGTCGTAGTTCTGGGCGGCCGAGTTCTTGGCGCGGTTCAGCAGCACCAGGTTTCCCAGACGGTGCGTCCACTGGGCACGCTGCTCCTCTTCGAACAGTCCGACCCACTGCGAATCGGCCTTCGGGGTCTGCGGCAGCACGTGCTCCACGGTGATGAGCGGGTGGTCGTACGTCACTCCCTGCCCGCGGGCCAGCACCTCGTCGAGCCGCAGCAGCACGTACTTGCGGATCTTGCCGACCAGATAGAGATCGCCGTCGAGCCTGGACCGGGTCTCGGCCTTCTCGTCGTCCCTCAGTTCGAGGGCCGGGGAGTCGAGGCCCTGTCCTTCGTCGAGCTGCCGAAGCAGCTCGGCGTAGCGTGTGACGCGAGGGGTCGTGTAGACGCGGCGGACGAACATGCTGGCCGACAGCCGCTCCAAGGCCCGCATGAACGTGTCGAGCCATGCCGGGTCGTCCTCGTGGTGGCGCAGTGCCCAGAGGGCGGCGGGCCGCCAGTCGTAGTTGTCGACCTGCTGGAGCCTCCTGAACCAGGCGTTGACCGCCTCCGCACCCGAAGCGGACTCATAACGTGCTTCACGGATCTGGGCATAGGCCTCGGCATACGGCCGGACGACGTCATGGACGAAGGCCTCGGCCCTGCCGGGGAGGTAGCGGCTGAGCACCTGCTCCGGGAACTCCTTGAGCAGCTCCTGTTCCGCCCGCTTCTTGGCGAAGATCATCCGCAGGTGGAGGAAGAGTTCCGCGAAGTCGTCGCGCCCCAGCATCTCCTCGGCGTCCTCCCAGGTGGTGGCGCACGCCTCGGACGCCTCCGCCCCGAGATCCCCGATTATCTGCGACTTGAAGATGTCGGTGGGGGACAGGTCCAGGCCGCGGGAGTTCATGACGCTGAAGATCCGGTGTGCGCTATCGAGGTCAGGAGTGCTGACGACGACCAGGAACGTCCGCTCGGCGAGCATCTGAGCCAGTTCCAGCCGGCGTTCCTCGGTCAACGCGGTGAGGGTGCCGTGAAGGACTGTCGCGTTGCGGAGAACGGCCTTCTGCGCGTCGGTCCGCAGGGCTTCCTCCTTGAGCGTCAGCAGAGTGCCCACCGCGCCCTTCGTCTGCACGTACTTCTCGAAGAAGTCCGCGTCACGGCTTCGCAGAGCGAGCCGCGGCCTCGGGGCGAGCCCACGGATCTTGGCCCCGGGCTCCATTACCAGCCGGTCGAGGTCGCCGCGTAGTTCCGGATCGTCGGTCAGGTCGCGTAGAACCGACAGGAGGATGGTCAGGGTCGTGAGGCGCTGCTGGCCGTCGATGACATCCGCCTTGGGGACCGCGCTGTTCTTGACGAGCACAACGGATCCGAGGAAGTACGGCTCACCCGTCCCACGGTCCAGGGCTTCCTGCAGGTCCATCAGCAGTTGAGCCGCCTGCTCCTCCTGCCAGGCATAGGGACGCTGGTAGTCAGGTATCTGGAAGTCGTAGTCACTGCTGAACACCTTGTGCAAGGGCATCTCGTGCGCCTCGAGCTTCTGCATGCCCCGATGATGTCGGAAATATGGAGCTCCGCGGCCCTAATCCGACGCAACTACTCTGCACCAGCGGCGATTCCATGGCAGCAGGACCATCCCACGCCTGGACGAGGGCTTCACCGTCCACTGCTGTATCGACGACAGCGTGAGCACCCGCCGCGTCCGGCATCAGGTTCAGCAGGGACCGGAAGTCCGTCATCCCTCTCAGTCAGCGCTCAGCCGCGCCCGTCTCCCTTGCCCCACGCGTCTGCGTGCCACCTCAACGCCCGCCGCGCATAGGTGACACCGAGCCGGACGACCTGCTCGATCGCCAGGTCTGGCGCGGGGATGCTCCGGTAGACGAAGTCGGGCGCGAACCCGTTGAAGGCCAACGGAGCATTCGGGGCGGTTACAGGTCGCTCGGGACCGGTGTCGCCCAGCAGGGTGCGCGCCCGGTCGAAGCAGAAGTAGTCGGCGTAGGCGCGGGCCTCCTGTTCGCGGGCCGCCCGCCGCGTCGGGCCGGGCCCGTGGCCGGGGCCTGAGCCGGTCAGGTAGACCAGCCGGAACTGGCCTTCCTGGATCTGCCAGCCGAAGCAGGGGGCCGTCTCCGCGGTGAACATCTCCACGATGCCCTGGCCCCGGCTCATCGCCGTCCGCACGATGACCCCGTCCTGCTCGACCTCCCGCGCCAGCTCCGCCCGGACGAGGCTCGAGACGTGCAGGCAACGCATCTTCTGCACGGTCGCGTCCAGTCGGGAGCGCTTGAGGATCGCGACCGCTTCCTCTGGCAGCAGCAACGGTTCCGCCCCCGCGGGGGTGCCGACCTCGGCGGCCAGTCGCACGAGCTTGTCGATCAGGTCGAGCCAACGCTCGAACACGTCGGCGCCGAACCCATCCGTTCGAGCACGTCGTCCACGGGAATGCGGTCCGCCTCGCCAATCTCGTCCGGGAGCACGAACCCGGCCTCGGCAAGCAGGGAGCGGCGCAGGTTCTGACCGCGCCAGGTCTTCTTGGCGTAAGCCAGCGGCACTCCGCCGGCCAAGGCGTAGAAGGACACCTCGGGGTGGACCTCGTGGATCCGCTCATCGGCGAGCCAACACGCCCGCGCCTCAAGCAGCTTCGGTCTCAGCGCCCACGCCTGCCGGCTCAGCCGATTGCCGGTGAGCTCCTGACATCGGTCGGCGGCCGCCCTGTAGTCCTGCTCCTGCCACGCCATCCTCGGCGCTATGGGGAAAACGCTGCTGCGCCGCATCCCGAGCAGCGCCCTGGCCGCGAGATCTGCTGCACGCCAGCCCTTCTCGACCAGGCCCAACGGTATGTCCACCGCGATCATATCCACCTCGGCGGCGCGCTCGATCAGCCTCTCGAGCCGGGGATCCACCAGGCTGCCCGCGTACGCGCCGTCCGTGAGCCTGATCCCCACCCACCCCTGCTTACCACAGGCGTCGACCCCAAGGACGTCCATCCCACCCCGCCCCTCGCGCACAAGCCCGAGCCGCAACGTAGCAGCACCCACAGTCCCAGAAACCACCGCCAGCCGCCGTCTTCATCTGTCTGTGCCCTGCCGGAAACTCGCACCTACGACCTCTGCCAACGTTCTACCGCTTCAGCCGGACGACGGTCCGGATCATTCAGCGGCCCGCTCCCGACCTTGCCATAGGCAGAGCGGCCCCTGCGAAGAACAGGCACGGAGGACCACCATAGGGGCGGTGGACACGGAGACAAGAGGGCCAGTGGGGCTCCCGGAATCCCCTGACTGTGCACCCAGGCAATCAGGCCTGCGGTAGTCGGTACTCAAAGCTCCTCGGCCTCAGGTCCTCCTCAGCCGGCGCCCAGTCATGGAGGTGCAACACCCTGCCACCACTCGCTGTGTAGTTGTCGGTCCGCATGTCCACCTTGATGTCGCTGACCACAAACAGGTCCACGGTGTTCTGCGGGTTCCGGGCATGCTCGACCTCGTTGATCGTCAGGTCGACGCTTGTGGCCGCTCCCGTTGTCCCCTTCACCTCAACGCGGCGCTCTTCCCGGCCACGTGTGCAGTGGAGGTCGTACGGCTTGCCGAGGCGTTCGACTGCCCAGCCCTCCCCCTCGTAGTGAGCAACTGCCATGTCCTCCGCATGCAGTTCGATGGCCTTGCGCTTCTTGGGGTCGGAGACGAAGCCCGCTCCGCTGGAGGGCCGCTTCGGTGACTTGGGCGGCTTCACCTGCTCCGCGGTGAAGCCGGGTGTGCGGTTCAGGGGGACTGTCTGCTGTTCGGACCAGCTCGCCGGGATCCCCGCCGCATCGAGCAACGGCTGCGGATCCATGTCAACGAGCATGCCTCTGCCTTGTTGAGTCCCTGAGACACGTATGGCGTCACTGGCAGCGATTCCGAGCGGACCGTCCTCATCGAGACGGACATCGTGGAGTACAGCCAACGGCTCGATGCCGAAGCGCACCGGGTACTTGATGAGGCTCGCGGCTTCCTCGTCCGGCCAGTGAGGAGCCTCTGCCTCGTAGAAGTTCTCCCGTACTTCGAACAGGTACAGAGTGATCCTCTTGGTACTCCACACATCAAGTTGCACGCGCGGCCCCACTCCCGTGGCCAGCACAGCGAAGCGTGGGCGCGCGGACCGGTACTCGGGCCTCCACAGAGGGAACCCCCACGACCGGGTTTCGATCCCGTATTGCAGGTTGCGCTGGGTCTCGGGCGATTGGCCGACGTGGACCATCACGAAGGAGACCGTCCGCGACGGAGGTTCGAGGGGGGCAGGAAGGTCGTCCGTGCGGCTGTCCTCGTGCCTCGGCAACTGTCTTCCTCCGTGACCGCCTGCTTCTGCGTCGATCCCAACGATCGGCTGAGCTCCATGACCATTCCGCATGACGATCAGATTTTCATATAACCGAGTTCCGCGGCTGAGGACTTGGCAACGCAGGCCAGACACAGGGCGAGAGGGGCGAGGTCCCGCCTCATCTTCGCGGAACCGATCACCGGCCGATGTCCCGTCAGCTTGCGCCCGCCCCGCTTCAACGAGGGCCCGCTGGTGCGCCCGGACTCGGCCACCCGCGATCTGTGTTCCCTTCAAGCCGAGTGGCCCGACCCACCAACGGCCTTGCCGACGACGCATATGTCGCTGGCCCGCGCTGCCCGGGCCGTCAATGGCGACCGCATCGCCCAGTTCGAGGACTTCGATCCCCGCCACTGCTGCAGGGTGACGATGGGGACAAGTGAGGTGGCGCGGGGTTGGGTCACGCTTCACCACCCGGTGGCCCTGCTGGCAGAACGCGTGGGATCGGCAGGGGGCTGCGAAGGCCGAGTGCTCAGGCTGTGAGCGGCGCGAAGGTCTCGCCGGTGCCGTTGGCGCTTCAGGCGCCGGAGGTCAGTTTCGCCGGCCCCAGTCCAGGCGGTCGGCCAGGCCCGCGGTGGTGAAGGCGGCGACCAGGTCGTCGCGGCCTTCGGTGAAGTGGGCCCAGCTGTCGTAGTGGACGGGGACCACGCGGCCGGCGCCGAGGATCCGGGCGGCCTCGGCGGCCTGGGCGCTGTCCAGGACGATCGGCCGGTTGTCGAAGAGGACGGGGAAGCGGGGCGCGCCGGCGAAGAGGAAGGCGGTGCCGATGGGGGCGAAGCGGTCGGCGATCTCCCTAACCGCGTCGAGGGAGGCGTTGTCGCCGCTGACATAGACGGTGGGCAGGCCCTCGCCGCTCAGTACGAAGCCGACGACCTCGCCGGTGACCGGCTCGACCTCCTCGCGGGGGCCGGGGCCGTGGATGGCGGGGACACCGGTCACGGTGACCGTGCCGCCGTCGGGGCGGTCCAGTTCGATGGATTCCCAGTCGGCCAGGCTCGTGGCCTTCTCCCCCAGGCTCTCGCCCAGGCGCTCGCTGCCGCCGCGTGTGGTCAGGGTGAGGGGAACGCCGGTGAGCAGGGCCCGGCCGGAGGTGTCGAGATTGTCGGCGTGCTCGTCGTGCGAGAGCAGGACCACGTCGATGCGGCCGAGGTCCGCGGGGGCGCCGGTGGAGGGGGCGGTCTTGGTCAGGACCGGGCGGCCGGGCCGGCCGTAGTCGCCGGGGCCGTCGAAGGTCGGATCGGTCAGGAACCGCAAGCCGCCGTACTCGAAGAGGGCGGTCGGGCCGCCGAAGACACGGACAGGGAACTCGCTGGTCGTTGCGGGAAGAGAAGACACGACAACACCTCACGGATGGATGCTATGTAACCGTGAGATGACCGTAGTTGCTTCTCACGGATACACGCAAGCCGTACCATGAGGAGCATGAAGGAGCCCGTGATCGGACAGCCCGGTCTGCCGCCCGCACAGGGCGAGGAAGAGCACCTCTCCCTCGCCCTCGCCAACAGCGCGATCGCGCTGCCCGGCGGGCACACGGTCGATCTCCTGGGCACTCCGGTGCAGGCGAATCGGTGGCTGACGGAACGCGGTCTCGCGCCGGTCGACGCGGGCATGCGGGAGACGTGTGCGGCGCAGCTGCGCTCGCTGCGCGAACAGATCAGGTCGCTGTTCGCCTCCCGCGCCGAGGGTCTGCCCGCCCTCCCCGCCGCGGTCAGGGCCATCAACGACGCGATGACCCGCGTCCCCACCGCCCCGCTGCTGCAGTGGGACGACAAGACCGGCCCCCACCGCGCCACCCCCCACCCCACCACCGCGATCGTCGACCACGCCCTGGCCGTCCTCGCCGCTGACGCCGCCGACCTGCTCACGGCCCCCGACGCGGAGCGCCTCACCGCATGCGGCTCCGCCCCCTGCAACCGCTACCTGCTCCGCTACGGCCGCCGCCACTGGTGCTCCACCCGCTGCGGCGACCGCGCCCGCGCCGCCCGCGCCTACGCCCGCCGCACCACCTCCCGATGACGCCGCAACCGCCCAGCCACCACCAGCGCTGAATCGAACAACGCCCAGGCCCGCTGCTGCCCGAAGTGCCGAACATCCGCTGCCCGATCTCTCGCGACGAAGCCGCTACCGAAGACTTCGCCGAAGCAGCCGAGAAAAGGACCTCTTGCTGCCGGAGAGGCCCCCAGCGGGAGAAGTCGAGGTCGATCCGGCCGGGGGTGATGTGGTTCGGCGGCTCGAACCCCTTGGTCATGTCCCCGACGGCCTTGTCGCGCCCGGCCAGGGCCTTGTTCGCCTCGCTGATCCCCTTGTCCATCAGGGACATGCCGCTGTTGGCGCGGCCGATACCGGCGTTCTCATGCAGGGGTCCGGCGTTGGCCTCCGCCGCACCCTGGTTCATCTGGTCGAGCCCGGAGTCCGTCTGCGCCGTTCCGGCGTTCACGGTGTCCAGGCGCCCATGATGTCCTTGTCCCCGGCCCGTCGCCGATCCGCGCCTGACGCGTCGGGCCCGGATCGGCCTGTGGCGGGTCCCGACGCGCAGGTCTGGACGTCGGGCCCCTTTCCGGGTCAGGCCAGGCCGAACCTCTCGGCGTGCACCTGTCGCACGGGGACCCGAAGGTCTCGCAGGCCGGAGAGCACGACCGTGGTCATGGCGGGCGGGCCGCAGACGTACACGTCGCGTTCGGTGATGTCGGGGACCAGCCGGTGCAGGCCGCTCGGGCCGAACGGCGGGACGCCGTCCTCGCCCGTCCTGCCGGTGAACAGGTGCAACCGTCCGCCCCGTAGCGCGACCAGGTGGCGCACCTCGTCCAGCAGCACGGCGTCGGCCTCGCTGCGCACCCGGTACAGCACGACGACGTCGCCGGTCGTCTGTTCTTCCAGCAGGGCCCGCACGGGCGTGATCCCCACGCCGCCGGCGATCAGCAGGATGCCGGGCCGGGTCCGGTGCAGCGAGGTGAACGCGCCGTACGGTCCCTCGACGAAGGCGTGGCTGCCGACCGGGACGTTCCGCAGGCCGGCGCTGGTGCTGCCCGCCGCCTTCGCCGTGAGGCGCAGCCCCCGTCCGTTGGGCGCCGCCGACAGGGAGAAAGGGTTGGCCGACCACCAGTGGTTGTGCCCGGGGAACCGCCAGATGCAGAACTGACCCGCCCGGGCGGGGAGTTTGTCGAGGTGTCGGCCGGTGACGTACACGGAGACCACGTTGTCCGACTCCGGTACCACGGCCGCGACGCGGAACCGGTGGTAGGCGTTGCGCCACAGCGGCATGGCGAATCGCCCGGTCACCAGGGCGCTGAAGGCGAACAGCCACAGGGTCCACCAGTAGGCCGTGGCGAACGCGGAGGACGTGAACGTCGTGGTCTCCTGCAACTGGTGCGCGAACGCCAGGCCCAGGGCCGCGTAGAGCAGCAGGTGCAGCCCGTGCCAGACCTCGTACCGCAGCCGCCGCCGCAGGGAGCGGGTGGAGATCACGGCGATCCCGACGAGGACGGCCGCGGCGAGCATGCCCAGCAGGGAGGCCGGCACCCCGCTCAGCGCGACGAACGTCTTCCCCATGGACGTGTCGTCGAGGTTCGCATAGCCGAGCACCACCAGCGTGGCATGGGTGAGGACGGTCCACAGCAGGGAGAACCCGACCCAGCGGTGCCACACCGTGAGCCGGTCCATCCCGATGCGGCGGTCCAGCCACGGCAGCCGGGCCACCAGCAGCAGTTGGAACAGCATCAGCAGGGCTGCGTGCAGTCCGAAGAACTTGGCGACCGTGAGCACCCCGTTCTTGCCCGAACCGGCGCTGAGGAACAGCGCCTCGACGATCACCACGTTGACGAGGACGAACGTCCACAACGCCCAGCGCGCCGCGTCCACCGGAAGAACGGTGCCTCTGCGCACCGTGTTGCTCGCCGCCGTCATGGTTGTCTCCCATCCCCCGTGGCCGCAGTACTCGCGGACCGTGTGCACAAACCCCGTGAAGACCGAGGTATTCGGCCGGAATGCGCACCTCGGTCGGGTAAAGATACGGCGCGCGGGCCCGATCCGTTCATGCCGGAACAATCCGATCTGACCGCCATGTGGTACGTGAGCCGGACGAACCGGATCTGCACACGTCCGGGCGGACCACTCCCGTGGAGGGGCACGGATCAACGACATCCTCAACAAGCGCGCGCAGGAGGGAACACGGCCTCCACTGTCACCCGCGCCCCGGAAGACCGCAGCTCACGACCGTTCCCGTCCGTCTGGCGTCCTGCTGCGGGGGCACCCTGGACGGTTTCCATGCGCGATTCGGCAGTTCTAGAATCTTCACACTCTCAACTCCCCTGCTGCCGAGGAAGTTCATGTGACCAAAATGCCCGACCTCAACCTGGATACCCCAAAAAGGAATGACCGGTTCGGTCAAATCCGCAATCTTCCCATGTGGCAAGGCATACTCGCGGCCCTCCCCTTGGGTCTGCTCCTCATCGGTGGATTGATCGGCGGGTTCATCGGCGCGCTCGGCATGGTCACCAACCTCAAGATCGCCCGCGCCGCGCTGGCCCCCACCTGGAAAGCCCTGTCCATGGTGGGAGTCGTCCTCGGCGCCGTGATCGCTTACCTCCTGATCGCCGCTGCGGTGACGGCGGCGTTCTGAAGCGGTGCTCGGCGAGCCGCGGTGCAGGGTGCCTTCGTGTGTTGTACACACGGCAGTTGGCACTCGACTTGATGCTTCCAGCAGCCTGCGGGTCACAGGGGCCGCTCGACCCGAGTCGCGCGCTCTCCCCCCAAGGACGCTCCGTCCTGAGGCTCGCATCCGGCCGGTCCGTTCCCGGACAGGACGCGAGCGCGTGCAAGGCGGCGCTGCGCATGAACCGCGAGCGAGCCCGCCCCGGGCGGGACCGGCTCCCGCCCCACCGGGTGGTCCTCCTCCTGCCGGCCGGCCGTGCCCCCCGCCGTACACGTGCGGCGATGAAGCCCGCACCGACGACCACGATCAGGGCCACGGCGGCCACGGCCAGCGCCGTGCCCCGGCCGAGCCCCGGGATCACGCCGTCCGGACCCGCGCCCGTGTCCGTTGCCGGCGGCGGCAGGCTCAGGCCCTTGCAGGCGGCCGGAGCGGTCACCGCCGGCGCACCGTCGACTGCCTCGAACTGGAACGCGTTCGTCTGCGTGTCGCCGTCGGAAGCGGTGACCGTGTACGTGAGGGTGGTGACCCCCGCGCGCAGCGGGCCGACGGCGGCGCAGGTGACAAAGCCGTCGGCCACTCGGGGCTGCCCGACGGACACCGTGACGCCGTCGGGTCCCGCCCGGCACCGTGCCGGCCGGCTGTCCGCAGTGCTCGTTCAGCGCGGTGAGCCGGTCGGGGCCGGTGGGATGCACGATCACTCGACGCGGGCAGGCCGCCAGCCGCTCGGTCCGCCGGGGCCGCGATGGGTGCGGGTGAGGTCGGCCAGGAGCGCGGGCAGCAGGCGCTCCTCCATGACGGCGTGGCCCGACTCCGCCATGGCACGCGCCAGTTCGGGGTCCCAGGGGCTGGCCGCGGGCGGGCCGCCGAGCGGGGTGGACTGGCCCTGGCCGAGGGCTTCTCGGTAGTCGGCGGCGGTCATGCGCCACGGACGGGCCCCGTGGCGTTCCACGGCGGCGGCGGTGATGCGCAGGCCCGCCCAGTCGAAGTCGGCCCGCCAGTGCAACCGGGCTCCGGCGCGTACCGCGTCGGCGAGCAGCCGGTGGCAGGCGGCGGACGGTACACCCTCGGTGCACACCAGGGACACGCTGCCGGCTTCGAGTTCGGCGGCGGCCGCACGCAGCACGGCCGGGTTCTCGCAGACGAAGATGTCGCCGGGGACGGGGACGACGGGGTCGGATGCGAGCTGGTGGAGGGTGAGCCGGAACGGGATGCCGGAGTCGGCGGCATCGCGCAGCCAGTCGCAGACCACCGTGTCGCCCTCGGGGCGGATGCCCAGGACGAGGACCTGGCTGGCGAGGTCGTCGGCGATCGCGCCGGCGCTCTCCCACAGGGCGCGGCGTCCGGCCCTCTCGCTCGGGACTTCGTCGCCGGTGCGCTGGGCGAGGGCGCGCAGGACGAGCTGTTCGAGCGGGGTGCCGGGGACGAGGGCCTTGGTGTCGCCGGTGGCCCGTTCGGCGAGGACCGGAAGCGGCAGGATGCGGGAGGGTGCCTCGGGGAGGCTTTCGAGTTGCTCCAGGACGCGCACCGCCGCGTCGATCAGGGGTGCGTCCCCGCGGCGCAGGAGGCGGGTGAGGGTGCCGTCGGCGGCGAGGCGGTCCAGCCAGGCCGCGAACCAGCTCTCGGTGGCGAGGCGGCTGGAGCCCGCCGAGGCCAGGATCCGCTCGCGGCGGGCGTCCTCGTCCGCGCGTTCGGCGGGCCGGTCGCGCAGGGGGCCGTTCAGGCGGCCGAGGGTTTGGAGCAGGCCGGTGCCGTAGCGGTCGTAGAGGTAGGTGTCGAGGGCGGTGAGAGGGACCGCGAGGCGTTTGGCGGTCTCGGGGCGGTAGCGGCCGGTGACGCCGATGACGGTGCGGCGCTCGGCCTCGCTGGGGGCGGTGAGGCCGATCTCGCCGTCGAGCGCGCCCGAGGTGCGTTCCACTTTGCGGCGGGCGGCGGCCAGCAGCCGGGTCCAGCCCTCGCCGCGCAGTTCCTCGTAGTCGTGCTGCTCAGTCGGCAACGGCGGCCTCCTCCGGCCTGGGGACGCGGCGGGTGCCGGGTGAGCCGAGGACGGCGGTGAGGTCGCCGATGTCGTCGGCGAGCAGTTTCCCGCCGTCCCAGAGGAGCAGCAGCGCGGAGACGGTGTGGTCGATCGCCGAGTGGGCGAGGTCGTAGTGGGCGGCGGCGGGGACGGAGGCGTGGGCGGCCCACAGGTCGTAGCCGGTCATGAACAGGTCGAGGTCGAACTGTGCGGCCAGCGACATCAGTTCGCCGCGGCCGGTGTCGTCGACGCCGGCGAACGCCTCGTCCAGGGCGAGCAGCCGCGGGGCGTGCGGGTGTGCGGAGTTGAGCATGGCGTGCGCGGCGGCGAACAGCGGCAGGTGCAGCGAGACGGACTGCTCGCCGCCGGAGAGGCGGCTGTGCCGGGCGCGGGTGAGCCGCTCCTCGCTCCTGTCGGGGCGTACGAGCTGGAAGGCGAACTGCCGCCAGCGGCGGTAGTCGAGGACCTGGGCCAGCAGTTCGCGGTAGGGCAGGTCGCGGTGGCGGGCGCGGGCGTTCTTGATCTGCGCGGCGAAGTGGGCGCGGATCCGGGCGAGCCCGTCGGGGCCGAGCCGGGCGGCGTCCGCGTCGAGGAGGGCGCAGACGGCGCGCTGCTCGTCGTCGAGGTCGTCGGCGAGCAGCCAGCTCACGCCGACCGTCGTGCCGGAGGACATCCTGCGTTCGCGCATGTCGGTGTTCATGCGCCGGATGAGGTCGCGGGCGTCGACGGTGCGGTCGTGGATCTGCTGGGCGAGCCGGGTGAGCAGGGCGTCCTCGAGGATGCGCTGCTCGGAGTCGCTGAGCAGTTCGGCCTGGTCGCGGCGGTGTTCGGCGATCTTCTCGGCGAATGAGGCGACGGGCAGCGGGCCTTCCTCGTCGGCGACGCGTACGACGATGACGCCGTCGGAGCCGTCCCACTCGGGCCGGTAGTCCTGTCCGGCGGCGGTGAGTTGGGCCTGCAGGTCGTCCAGGGCCTTCGTCAGGCGGGTGACGGACTGCTTGACGCTGGTCTCGGTGGGGGTGAGGTCGCGGGTGGCGGCCAGGATCGCCTCGTGGACGGCGATCGCCGTGCCGGGCAGCTCGGCGCCTGCCCAGTCGGCTTCCTGGGCGGGCCAGGCGAGGCCGGGCGGGCAGCGCAGGATGTCGAGGAGTTCACGGGCCGCGTACGGGGCGAGGCCACGGGCGGTGTCCTTCTCTTCGGCGGCGGCGACGGAGCGGGCCTCGGCCGCCGCGGTACGGCGGGCCTCGGCGGAGGCGGTGGCGGCGATGGCGGTGTGCAGGGCGGCGGTGGCTGTCTCGGCTTCCCGGACCGCGCCGTCGAGGGCGCCCTCGGCCTCCTGTACCTGGCGCATCACCTCCTGCGCCTCCGCCCCGACGGCCTCCTGGAGGGCGTCGAGCTTGGCGGCCTCCTCGGCGTGGCGGCGTCGCGCGGCGCGCTCGGCGTCCAGGGCGGCTTCCTCGTCCTCGGCGGCGGTGCTCAGCCGGTCGGCGGCGGCTTCGGCGGCCTCCAGCTGCCGGGTGTGTTCGCGGCGGCGGGCGGCGAGTTCGCGTACCGCCGCTTCGAAGGCGCGGGTGGCGGTCTCGACGGCGTCGACGCGGTCGGGGGCGATGCCGTGCTCGGCGGCGGTGCGGCGCAGGGCGCGCTCGGCCACCGAGCAGGCGGCCACGGCCTCGTCGTAGCCGGCCTGGGCGGTGTCTGCGGCCTCGCGGGTGGCGCGCAGCCGGGCGGCGGCCTTGTCGCGTTCGCGCAGCGCGGCGGTGACACCGGTGGTGCGGGGCAGGGCGGCACGGGCCGCGGCGTACGACTCGAGGCGTGCCTCGGTACGGGACTCGTGACGCGCCAGCTCCGCTGTTTCAGCCGCGAGTTCGGCGAGCTGCGCCTCGCAGGCGGCGATGCGGGCGGTGCGGCGGCGCTCACGGGCGGTGGCACCGACGTACTCGGCGTGCTTCTTGACGTGCGCGCCGACGAGGACGCCGGCGACGTACCGGCCGTCCGGGGTGATCTGCGCGGCGCCGGAGTCGGGGTGGGAGGTGACGGCGACGGAGCGCAGGACGGCGGTGACGCGCGCGGCGGGGATCGGCGTGCCGTCCTCGGGGCGCAGCAGGTCGGCCAGGCTGGGTCCGTCGACGGGTGTGCGGGCGTGCAGGTAGCCGTCGCTGTGTCCGGCCGGAACGGGAGTGTCCTCGGCGGTGACGAGGGCGTCGAGGAGGCCGGATGCCTCCAGGGCCGCTTCCAGGCCGGCTTGCTGTTCCCCCGTCAGGTGTTCGGCGAAGTCGACGAGCTGCCACAGCGGTACGCCGGCCCCCAGTGCCTTGAGTGCCTCGGTGGGGGTGCCCCCGGCGGTGGCTGGGGAAGTGCCCCCGTCCTGAGTGCGGTCGGCGGTGCGGCCGCGCGCGGCGGGCGGGGCGTCGTCGTGCTCCGCGGCGATGCGGTCGCGCTCGGACTCGGTCTCGGCGCGGCGGCGTTCGAGGTCGGTGCACCGGGCGTGCACGGCGGCCAGGGTGTCGCGCAACTCCTGCACGGCTGGGGCGGCGGCCTCGGCAAAGGTCTCGGCGAGGGTGGCCGCTTCCCGTTCGCCGGTGAGGTTCTCGCCGGTGACGTTCTCGCCGGTGACGTCGAGGGCTTCGGCGAGGCGCTCTGCGCTGCCCTCGGGCAGGAGCGGGCCGTGGGCCTGCGTCCACCGCGCGAGTGCCTGACGTGCCTGTGCGCGGGCGGCCTCGACCGCCCTCTCGGCGTCGGCCTCGGCGGTTTCGGCGGCGGTGACGGTCTGCTGGGCGCGGTCGAGCGAGCTGCGGGCGAGGTCGCGGGTCTGCTCGGCGCTGCGGCAGTCCTGCTGGGCGGCGCGCGTCGCCCGCACGCCGTCGTGGCGGGCGGTGGCGAGCGCGGCGGACCGCTCGGTGATCCGGGCGGGTTCGGCGTCGGCCGGAGTCCAGGCGATGCCCGCGGTGCGGGCGTGGTCGGCGACGGCGGCGGCGTCACGGGAGACGGCGGCCTCGAGTTCGGCGGCGAGCTGAGCCGCGCGTTCCGCCTCGGCGCGGGCGCGGCCGGTGGCGGCGGTGCGGCGTCCGCGTTCGGCGGCGGACTGCTGGGCGGTGTGCTCGCAGGTGCGCACCAGGCGTTCCAGGTCGGCGAGTTGCTCGACGGCCTGGTAGGCGGCGGAGGAGCGCAACCGGTCGAGGCGGGCGCGCAGGGCGATGAGCGCGGCGTCGGCGCTCTCGGCGCGCGTCTCGGCGGCGGCCTGCTGCTCGCGGGCCGCCGCCAGCTGTGCCGCGGCGGTGTCCAGGGCGGCGGTACGGGCGGCGGTCTCGGTGCGGCGGGCGGTGAGCCGGTCGGCGGCCACGCGGGCGTGGACGCGCAGGTAGGTGGAGTAGCCGGCGAGGAAGGCCCGGGTGGCGTCGTCGGCGGCGACCAGCCCTTCCAGGGTGCGCTGCACGGACTCCATGTCGTCGAAGGAGCGGGCCGCCTCGGCGATGAGGTCGTCGTCCAGCGGGCGCAGGCCCTCGGTGAGGGTGTCGGAGAGCTTGGCCGGGTCGAGGTTCTTGGCGAGCTGCGGGCGGCGCAGCGTGAGGATGAGGGTGAGCAGTTGCTCGTACCGCTCCCGGCCGAGGCCGAACAGCCGCTGGTCGACCGTGGCGCGGTAGTCGGTCGGGGAAGCGATCAGCTCGTGGCCCAGCTCGGCGGCGAGCTGCTTCTTCGTCATCGGCCGGTCGTCGTCGGTGAGGAGGGAGAAGTCCTTCCCGACACGGCCGTCGGTGACGAAGTGCCAGCGGGCGGGGGTGTCGCGGTGGCGCTGGGCGTGCAGGCCGATGCCGCAGGTGACGGCCTCGCCGCTGTCGCGGTGGGTGAACTCGATCCAGACGTAGCCGAGTGCGCTGTCCTGCCCGCGGAAGAGCAGGTTGGACTTCATCGTGCGGTCCTCGGCCGCGAACGGATTGAGCCGCTTGGGGTCGATACGGCCGTCGAGGACGAAGGGGAAGAGCACTTCGAGAGCCTTGGTCTTGCCGGAGCCGTTCGGCCCGCGCAGCACCAGCCAGCCGCCGGCGAAGGAGAACTCCTCGTCCCGGTAGTCCCACAGATTGATGATCCCGGCGCGGGTGGGGACGTAGCGGTCGTCCGAGGTGGGAGCAAGGGTGCTGGCCGGGGTGGTCACGGCGTCGGGTCCTTCACGGTGTCGTCGGCGAACAGGGCGGTCCGGGCTGATCGTGGGGCGGGCACACGGGACTTCACGCGGGCGGTGACCCCGCGGTAGCGGGCGAGGAGCGGAAGCGCGAGGACTCCGCCGTCGACGCGGGCGACCAACGACAAGGCGGCCAGCAGGTCCAGGACCTGGGTGAGCAGCCGGTCCGGGTCCTCGCGCAGGTCGGCGGCGAAGCCCTTGCCGTACTCGCCGATGATCTCCTTGAGCCTGCCGCGCAGCCAGGAGTCGGTGACGAAGGGGTGGCGGGTCTCCTGCGGCTCGTCGCCCTGCCCGTCGGCGGCCGCGTACGGTGTCTCCTCCTCGGGTGCGGAGAGCTCCGCGAGCAGTCCGCGCGCCGGGAGGACCGCGTCGATGCGGCGGGCCCGGGCGGCGAGGCGTTCGGCGGCCGTCGGGGCGGGCAGCAGGTCGGGGGCGTGCCGCCCGGTGCGGCGGGCGGCCTCGCTGATGCGGGCGCCGAGGAGCAGCGCGGCCTGGGCGACCGTGCCGCCGCCGGGGAAACGGATGTCGGACAGTCTGCCGGAGGTGTCGACGAGCGCGACGCCCTCGGCACGGCGCTCCACGGCGAGGCCGGTCAGACGCTCCAGATCCTCGGGGAGTGAAGGGGCGCGCAGCTGGCCGAGCAGGTCGGGCTCGGCGTCGGCGTAGTAGGCGACCGGGTTCTCCAGCACGAGGCGGCGGGCGCGGCGGGCCTGGTCGCGGCGCTGCGTGTGGCGGCCGGTGGCCAGGCCCAGCGCGCTGCCGGAGTCGAGGAGCCCGGTCACCGAGGTGAGGTGCTGCAGGACTCGCGTGGGCTGGTACACGGCGGTGAGGATCTCGCGGTCGATGTCGTACAGGGCCTCCGCACGGTCGGGGTCGCCGGCCCAGGCGGTGGCGGAGCCGTCGGCGAGAGCGAGGGCGCCGCGTTCGGTGAGCCAGGTGACGGCGTCGACGAAGGCGTCCCGGTCGGACTTGCGGGCGGTGTCCAGGCCCAGGCCGTCGATGCGCACGGCGTCGGCGGCGACCGCGTCGGCGAGCTCGCCGAGGGCGACCTGCGCACCGTGGCGGCCGAGGGCGGCGAGGGTGAGGACGAGGTAGGCGTAGCGACGCCGGTCGAAGGGGCGGCCCGCGCGAGTGACGGCGGGTCGCGTCGCGTCCAGATGGTCCTGGGCGCGCAGCAGCCGGGCGGTGTCGGCCGTGGTGACGAGCCGGTAGCCGAGGACCTCCATGAGGTCGCTGCGCAGCTGCTCGGACCAGCGGCGCACGGTCGGCAGGGCCGCCCGGTCCGGGTACTCGGCTGTGATCAGCGGATGCCGCAGGACCAGCCGTACGGCCTTCTGGTAGTCGGCGAGTTCGAGGGGGGAGACGTTCTCGGCGACGCGCTCCGACGCCCGTCGCCCTCCTCCCGCCCGCCGCCCACCGCGATCCGGGTCGGACGTGCTCCGCTCCGCGCTCATGCCGTGACCTCCAGTCGCAGCCCGTCCAGGTGCAGGTTGCCGCGGACGGTGTGCACGGTGGTGGAGCCCTCGGCGGGGGTGAGGGTGAGGCGTACGCCGTGGGCGGAGCCGGAGGCGGCGGAGACGGTGCGGCTGGCCGGGACGCGAGCGGCGAGCGCCACGTCCATCAGCGCCAGCAGGACCCGCGTCTCGGCCTCGTCCAGCACCCTGCCGTGCGCTCCGTCCGCGGCGAGCGAGGCGGCGGCCGTGCGGCGCTCGGCCTGCTGCTTCAACTGCTCGGCGCGCAGCCGTTCCCGACCGGCTTCGTTGCGTTCGATGCGGCCGGGGCCGTGCAGGCCGGGACTGCGGCCGGACTGGACGAGGGTGCGCGCCAGTTCGACCGGTTCGGCCTCCCACCAGGACGTACGTCCCGGGATCAGCTCGGGGTCGGCGTACGGGACGGCGATGTGGCGGGGCGCGCCGAGCCCGAAGACGGCCTGGAAGAGGGCGTGCGCGTCCTCGTCGCTCTCGCAGGAGGTGAACCACTGGGCGAGGTGCCGCAGTTGACTTTCCCGGCTCACTCCGCCGCGGCGGGCCTCGGTGACGCGGCGCAGCAGGGCGAGGACGGAGCGGATGGCGGTGACGGTGGCGTCCTGCAGCCGCTCGGTCTCGCCGTGCTCGCGCTCCGCGAACCAGTGGACGATGCCCTGCCACCGCTGCCGCCAGTCTTCAAGGCGTTCGGCGGGGCTGCGGAAGAGCCGCTCGTCGGCCTCGGCGGCATGCTCGACCATCCGGTCGACTCCGGTGGCGGCGGCCTTCCCGACGGCCTCGGCGAGCAGCGGGGCGTAGCGGCCGAGTTCGGCGGTGAACTCCCGCATGTGCGCCAGCAGGGCGTCCTTGTGGGCGAGGAACACCTCGGGCCGGGTGTCGTTGGTCCGCGCCAGGTCGCCGAGCATCAGGTAGAACCGCGCGGCGCGCTGCGCCATCTCACCCAGTACGGAGTCCAGCCGGCCGAGCTTGCGGTACACCTCCTCGGCGTCGCCGGCGGCGTTGGCGTCGGCCAGCGCGTGAAGGTCCGCGAGGATGTCGGGGAAGACGAGCCGGGAGAGCTGGGCGTCCTCCAGTCGCGCGCCGAGCACGTCCTCCACCGCCCGGTACGCCCGGTAGCCGGCCTGGGTGAACTGATAGACGTAGTGGCGGTTGCGGTACTCGGCGAGGTTCGCGGCGCGCGTCCCGTCGTAGGACCGGTCGAGGAGCTGCCAGTCGGCGAGCGCGTCGAGCAGCGGCTGCACGTCCCCGACCGCCGCCGCGCCGGGATGGTCGGCGGCGAGCCGCTTCACGAGCCCCGCCGCGTCCGAGGCGTGCAGCAGCACCTGGTAGTTGGCGCGCCCCCGGTCGAAAGCCCGCAACAGCCAGAGGTATTCGTGGCGTTTCTCGGCGGCGGCGAAATGGAACAGCCGCAGCCTGTCGTCCAGGGTGAACGCGTCGATGCCGAAGGCGTCCTCGTCGACGGATTCCAGGGCCGCGGACTCGTCGGTCACGGGTGCGGGACTCTCTCGTTCGGTCGGGAAGGGCATGGGCGACACCCAGTCTGACGCACGGGCCGCTGCCTTCTTCAACGCGCTCCTCGCGCTCGCTCCCTGTGCTACCATGCGCTGCCCTTCGCAGCGCCCGCCGAATCTTCCGCCCTCGCAGCGGACAGATCCTGGCGCCGGCCAGCCAGAGAACCGGCCGCTCGGAACCACAGGGACACCCGTAGCGTGGCGCTCACGACGTCGTACGAGTCAGGCGCAGCCACGCGAATTCCGTTAAGGTTGATCTTAATGGAATTGGAGGCCACGCGGCCCGCCCCACCCTCCACTGCCCTCAGGGAGACGGAAGCGGCCCCAGGGCCCGGTCGACCTTCCAGCAGCTCGCCCGGCATCTGAAGCGGGCGGCCACCCCGCGGTCCGGGCAGCCGGTCTGACCGGCGTCGGACTCGGCATCCGGCACCACCGCCTGCCCACCTCCTGCCCACCGCCGGTGCCGGCGGTGGGGACCCGGATACCCCGAGACGGCTCGCCCGGACTCGGCCACGAGGGCCCGAGAAACAATCGGACGGCGATGTCGAGAAGCCGCGGTCGGCTCCGTCCCCGCGGTGAAGGCGACCACAATGGGTCGCACGAGCACCGAGGGGAAACACGATGGCCAAGTACTTGCTGCTCAAGCACTACCGGGGCGCTCCGGCTCCGGTCAACGACGTGTGCATGGACCAGTGGACGCCGGAGGAGATCTCGGCGCACATGCAGTACATGCGCGACTTCGCGGCCCGGCTTGAGGGGACCGGCGAGTTCGTCGACGCTCAGGCGCTCGCCCCCGAGGGGACATGGGTCCGGTACGACGGTGAGGGGCGGCCGCCGGTGACCGACGGCCCGTTCGCCGAGACCAAGGACCTCATCGCCGGCTGGATGGTGATCGACGTCGACGGCTACGAGCGCGCCGTCGAGCTGGCCGGGGAGCTGTCGGCCGCCCCCGGGGCCGGCGGGAAACCGATCCACGAATGGCTGGAGGTGCGCCCGTTCCTGGCCGCGCCACCCACCATCACGGAGTGACCTCCCAGATGAACGAGGCCCTCCTCCGGAGCCTCACGCCGAGCGTGCTCGCCATCCTCGTCCGCCGCGGAGCCGACTTCGCGGCGGCCGAGGACGCCGTGCAGGACGCGCTGGTCGAGGCGGTCCGCGTCTGGCCGGCCGATCCTCCGCGGGATGCGAAGGGCTGGCTGGTCACCGTGGCGTGGCGCCGGTTCCTCGACGCGACCCGGGCGGACGCCGCCCGCCGCCGGCGTGAGGATCTCGTCGAGGAGGAGCCGGCGCCCGGGCCCGCGCCCGCGGTGGACGACACGCTCCTGCTCTACTTCCTGTGCGCCCACCCGTCGCTGACGCCGGCCTCCGCGGTCGCGCTCACGCTGCGCGCCGTCGGCGGGCTCACCACCCGCCAGATCGCCCAGGCCTACCTGGTGCCCGAGGCGACCATGGCCCAGCGCATCAGCCGGGCCAAGCGCACCGTCTCCAGCGTCCGGTTCGACCAGCCCGGCGACGTCGCCACCGTACTGCGCGTCCTCTACCTGGTCTTCAACGAGGGCTACTCCGGCGATGTCGACCTCGCCGCCGAGGCCATCCGGCTCACCCGGCAGCTCGCGGCTCGGGTCGACCACCCCGAGGTGGCCGGGCTGCTCGCCCTCATGCTGCTCCACCACGCCCGGCGCGCCTCCCGGACAGCGCCCGACGGCAGCCTGGTGCCGCTCGCCGAACAGGACCGAGGCCGGTGGGACACCGGGTTGATCGCCGAGGGCGTGGAGATCCTGCAGACGGCCCTCGCCCGCGACCGCCTGGGCGAGTTCCAGGCCCAGGCCGCCATCGCCGCCCTCCACGCCGACGCGCCCACCGCCGAGGAGACCGACTGGGTGCAGATCGTCGAGTGGTACGACGAGCTGCTGCGCCTGACCGACAGCCCGGTCGTCCGGCTCAACCGCGCGGTGGCCGTCGGCGAGGCCGACGGACCGCGCGCCGGGCTGGCGGCGCTCGCGGCGCTGGACGGCTCCTCCCCGAGTCCTCCGAGCGGGGGATACCCCATGCCCCGCCACACGGCGGTGGCCGCCTACCTCCACGAGCGCGACGGCGACCGGGCGACGGCGGCACGGCTGTACGCCGAGGCGGCCCACAAGGCACCCAACCTCGCCGAGCGCGAACACCTGACCCGCCAGGCCGCCCGGCTCAACTCCCGCCGGTGACGCCGGCGGGTCGCGCTCGGAATTCACGTTTCCCTGCCCTGATCCGGCCAAGTGTCTGAGCCCGGCTGTGCGCGAGGGGAGACGACATGACGAGGAGGACCGCCGATGCGCCCCTGTGGACTCCTCGACGCCGAGACGGTGAGCGACCACCGCCTCCAGGAGGACCACGCGGACGGCGTCTTCACCAGCCGGGCCGACCTCGCCGCCTGCCTCCTCGCGCAGGCCGGGGACCGGCGGTGGAGCGGCAGGCGAGTGGCGGTGACGACCGCCGAAGGGGCCCCGGCCCTGTGGCAGCTCATAGGGCGCGAGGCATTCGGCAGGAGCCCGGAATGAGCCGTCGGCCCCGGCGCCCGGAAGGCGGCTTCAGCCGTGGCGTCCGACACCGCGATCGGGTGCGCTCATGTCCCCCGTCCCGGGCGTGCCGTCGGCGAGCCCGTAGCGCAGGTACACGATGCCCTTCGGGCCGGCTGCCGGCGGTTCGAGGAGCGTGACGTTCGTGGGCACCGCGCCGCCGTCGAACACCTTCTTCCCCACGCCGAGCACGATCGGGTGCACCCAGAGGTCGAGACGGTCGAAGAGCTTCTCGCGCAGGAGGGTCTGCACCAGGTTCAGGCTCCCGACGACCTTCACGTGCTCGTGCCGGTCACGGATCTCCCGCACTGCGCCGGCCAGATCCGGGCCGAGCTGCGTGGACCCGGCCCACGAGAGGTCGGGCTTGCCGCGGGAGGCCACGTACTTCGGGACGCTGTTGAAGAGCGTGGCGATCTCGTTGTCCTCGCCGCCCTCCTGGTGCGGCCAGTAGGCGGCGAAGATGTCATACGTCCGCCTGCCGAGCAGGAGGGCGTCCGTGCCCTCGTACGCGGCACCGACCTGTGCCCCGGCGACCTCGTCCAGCAGAGGGGCCTGCCAGCCGCCGAACGGGAACCCCGCCGGGTCCTCGTCGGGGCCGCCGGGCGCCTGCCCGACGAGGTCGAGGGTGGCGAACAGTTCGATGTGGATGAGGCCCATGGCTTGCTCCCGATGAATCGGTCTTGTCCCGGTCGGAAGGTAGACCCGTCGGGTCCGGCGGACTCATCGCCGCGGCGGCGGCCGGCTTCGTGGGCGTCACGGCCCGGTCAAGGCTCGGCAATGGCTGGTGCGGCCGTTGAACATTCCGCGGGCCCGGCTCGTACGGCGGGTGGATCCGTCGTGCCGGGTGACCGGATTTCCCTCCGTCCCGCTGAGAAGGGTCCGCGCCGTCATGACCATCGTGTGCCCCGCACGATGGTGGGTTCCTCCCGACGGAGGAAAGGACAGTGAGGAGCAGCCCAGTGCCCCGTGAGGACTTGACGCAGGCGTCGCGCGGTTCGCGGCGAGAACGTGCCCGACGCTGGAAACGGTCCAAGGTGTCGCTCGCTCTGATCGGCGGGCCGGTGCTTCTGGCAGTCGTCGCGGGTTCCGTGTTCGCCGCGGAGAGCCGTGATCAGCGGCATCCGCAGGAGAACCGGCGGGCCCTGGCGCAGCCCGCGCCTGCCGGCAGACCCGATCCGGACTGCACCCTGCTGGTCCCCGACAGGCCCCTCACCGCCCGCGGCCTGGCCACGCCGTACCGACTCGTCGCAACCGATCCGGCACAGGGGCCGTGCCATGAGGCCAACCCCGATCAGTCGGCGTTCGTGGAAGCGGCGATCCTCACCCGGGACGGCAAACTGACCCTCTACCACCCGTTGGTGATCGACAAAGGAACGAGGCCGGCCGCGCGGACCGCCCGCCCCTCGGTGCCGAAGGGCTCGACCGTCGGTATCTGGTTCGGTTTCAACAATGCGAATCTCGTCTTGCGGACGAGCGGTCGCTCCGACAGCCTCGCCCAGGGCAACTGCGTCAACGGCCTGCGCCGATCGGTCTTCGGCCAGTTCGCTTACTGCAATGCGCCGGCATTCTTCCGGGCCGCCAACGCCCAGATCGCCAAGGGGCACCTCAGGATTCCGGCGCTCGGGACCGCCAGGGACGGCCTGCCCTGTCCGACCACGAGGGACTTCTTGGTCGTGGACCAGGACGGAAGCGACAACGTGGTGACCCACTACCTCGCCGACGCACACGGCCGCATCGCCCAGAACAACGCCGCGAGCCGGGCGGCCCTCAAGAGGGCGGCGCGACTGGCCAACCGCGGCGACCGCCACCACCGTCACAACGGCAAGGCCCGGTCGGCGGCCACCAGCACCCCCAAGGATCTGGCCAACGGCAGCGACAACCTGCTGCTGACCCAGTTCATGGACCCGGCTCTCGGCTGCAAGCCGTTCACGGCGCCCGACCAGTCCGGCGACGGCCTCGCCACGTCCGCCCTTGCGCTGGACGAACTGTCCGCCGCGGCCGGCCAGAAGGCTCCGATCGCGCTGGTCCCGCAGAACGACCCGATGACGCTCGTCGACGGCCGCGGCAGCGTCGCGAAGACCGACGCGTACCGCGCGGGCGTCGGCATGCCCGCGATCGGTGCCGGCGCCGAAGGCGACGGAGCGGCCTTCTGCACCACCCTCTTCCGCGACCCGGCCGGCGTCCGGCGTGTCTTCAGGGACAGGGCGCTCTTCGAGAAGGCGCCCTCGCCGGATCCCGCCACGGCGCCGAACCTCTTCGCCTTCCTCGCCGCACGGGCCAACCAGACCTTCACCAACCTGGGCTGCGATCGGCTCCTCGGCGCCGCCGACCCCGTCGTCCTCACGAGGAACGCGGACGGCCTGGTGACCGATGCGGTGCTGGCACCGCTGGGCCACACGCCCCCCTCGGCCGCCCCCTCGGCCACCCTCACGACCGGTGCTTCGCCCTCCGCGTCGCCGAGCACCCCGCCGGCCGGCACGAGCGACGCTCCGACCGCCCCGTCCACCACGGCCGCCTCGCCCACGGGCACCCCCGTCTCCCCGTCCTCCCCGTCCTCCCCGTCGCCGGAAGCGTGGCAGTCCCGGCCACAACAGTCACGAAAAGTGAGATAGCACTACATACCGTTGACCGGATGGGCGCAGACTCCCCAGGACAGATGAAATCGCCTAAATTGTTCGCATTAGAGTGCGTGCGACGGATGTAGATCGCAGCAGGTCCACACCCGATCGCATACGGCCCAGCTGATACCCACGCGGTGAGCGGAGGCGACGATCGGCCGTGGTGAATGCCAGAGGCGGCGATGCGGACAGCACAGGCCCGGCGCGGCCCTTGGAGCGACACCGCATCCGGATGCGGCTGCTCGACGCCGTGGACGAGGACCGGCGCGATGTCGAGGTGCTGCTGACCGCGCTCCAGCAAGCGGTTGCCGAGGTGGACGGCCTGGGCGGCATGGTGCATCTTCCGGGCGGCGGCATGAGCGGCATCCTCTACCTGGTCGCCGACAGTGGCCTGCCGGAACCGCTGACCCGGCCCTGGCTGATCATCCCGGCCCGGGGCACGGCGCCGCCCAGCAGGGCCGCCCGCAACGACACCGTCACCTGGCAGCCTGTCCTGGCCCCGCCTGACCCGGTGCCGGGCCGGGACCCCGCCGCCCTGTGGCCTTCCCGGCTCTCCGCCGGCATCGGTCACCTGGCCGTTCCCATTCCGGGCGGTGGCCGGCGACGCGGCGCGCTCTCCGTCCTCTTCGCCCCGGGCGGCGAGCCCGGGGCGGCGGAGCGCGCGTTCCTGAACGAGGTGGCGGCCTGGATGTCCGGGAGGCTCAGGTCGTCCGGGATCCTCAATCCGTCCCCCACCCTGCTGCGCGCCCTGGAGAACGGGCCGGGACCGCAGGAGGACGTCTCCCCTTGGGAGGTGGAAGAGGGTCCCTCCCTCACGTACACCTGGGACCTGCGCACCGGCGAGCTGTCCGCCGACCGGCCCGTCGAGAAGGTGCTGGCCGGCATCGATCCGGAGGTGATGAGCGGCGGCATCGAGGCGTGGGCGGCGCTGATCCACCCGGACGACCTGCCGGGGGCGGTGACGGGCTTCGACACGGGCATCCTGCTGCGCGGCGGCTTCCAGGACGAGTACCGGATCCGGCGCCAGGACGGCACATACCTCTGGGTCGAGGCCAGTGCCCGGACGATCACGGATGAAGAGGGGAGCCCGGTGAAGGTGATCGGCACCCTCCGGGACAGCAGCGAAACGCACACCGCCGCCGAGTCGGTGGGACGGGCGCTGCGGCACATGAGCGACGGCTTCGTCTCCCTGGACAGGGACTGGCGCATCGGATTCCTCAATCATGCCGCCGAGCGGCTCTTCGGCGCCGCGGGAGACGTGGCCGGAGCCCTGTTCTGGAACGTTCCCGCGGTACGGGCCGTGCCGGGGCTGGAGCAGCGGTGCCGGGCCACGGCGGCCGAGGGCCAGCCGGCCGGATTCGACGTACCGTGGCCGGACGGGACGTCCTGGTACCACCTGCGGCTGGTGCCGGTGCCGGAGGGCCTCACGCTCTACATCACCGACACCACCGAGCGGCATCTGCGGGAGGTCGAGCGGGCCGCCGCGGAGCGGGCGGCAGCAAAGCGGGCGGCCCTGGTGCAGCGGATCACGCGGGAGCTGGCCGAGGCCGTCACGGCCCAGGATGTGATGGCGGCGGTGGCAGACGGCGTGATGACGCCCCTCGGGGGCACCGGACTCATCATGCTCGGCGTGGTCGGCGACCGGCTGACGGTGATCGGCTCGCGGGGGTACCCGGAGCGCTTCACCCGGCTGATGGACAGGCAGTGGACGGTGAGGGACACCACGAACCCGGTGGGGGACGCCCTGCGCACCCGCACCCCCCTCTGCGTCTCCTCCCCGGAGGAGATCCTGAAGCGTTACCCGGGCACCGAGATCCTGATCCGGGAGGGCGGCAAGCAGGCGTGGGCGATTCTGCCGCTGGCGGTATCGGGGCGCGGGATCGGCGCGGCGGTGATCTGCTTCAGCCGGCCGCGGGTGCTGGACGATGACGAGCGAACACTGCTGACCGCGGTCAGCGGACTGATCGCGCAGGCCCTGGAGCGGGCCGGGCTCTACGACGAGGCGAAGACCCGGGCCCGTACCCTGCAGCGCAGCCTGCTGCCGCAGGCACTGCCCGAGCTGCCCGAGGTGACGGCGGCGGCACGCTACCAGCCGGCCAAGCAGGGAGCCGATGTCGGCGGCGACTGGTACGACGTGATCCCGCTCTCCGCGGCCCGGGTGGCGCTCGTGATCGGCGACGTGATGGGCCACGGCATGGCCGAGGCCGCCACCATGGGCAGGCTCCGCACGGCCGTCCGCACCCTCTCGGAGCTGGAGCTGCCGCCCGACGAAATCCTCGACCACCTCAACGACATCGTCGGCGAGCCGGGCACCGATGCCCTCGCGACCTGTCTGTACGGCGTCTACGACCCGGTGACCCGGCGTCTGTCGTACGCCAGCGCCGGTCAGCCGCCGCCGGCGGTGGCCCACCCCGACGGCACCGTCACCTTCCTGCCCATGGCCCCGGACCCGCCGCTGGGGGTGGCAACGCCGCCCTTCGAGACCCTTGAGACCCTGCTGCCCGCCGACAGCCTGCTCGCCCTCTACAGCGACGGCCTGGTCGAGAGCAAGGACAGGGATGTCACCACCGGCATGAGCCGCCTCGCCGAGCTCCTCATCGACTCCGTGAACGCCAGGCCGGCCTCACCGGCGGACGCGGCCGAGCTGGACACCCTCTGCGCCACCATCACCTCCGCCCTCCTGCCCGCCCACGGCGCGCTGGTCGACGACGCTGCCCTGCTGCTGGCCCGCACCCACCCGCTGGACGCGGAGAACGTCGCCGAGTGGCCGTTGCCGGAAGACCCGGTGGCGGCGGGCCAGGCCCGCGACCTGGTCCGCACCCAGCTCGCCGACTGGGAGCTGGCCGACGAGGATCTGATCACGACCACCGAGCTCCTGGTCAGCGAGCTGGTCGGAAATGTGATCCGGCATGCCTGCGGCCCCATCCGGCTGCGCATGCTCCGCAGTCGCGCACTGATCTGCGAGGTCTCCGACGCCAGCCTGACCACGCCGCACGTCCGCCACACCTCCGCCACCGACGAGGGCGGCCGCGGACTGCAGCTCATCTCCGCGCTCTGCCAGCGCTGGGGCACCCGCCACACCCGCACCGGCAAGTCCATCTGGACCGAACAGCCCCTCCCCACCGCCCCGGTCTGATTCAGCCTCGCGCCGCGACGAGCTCCGCCTCGCACCGCGACGGCCTCCGGCTGTACCGGACCTGCGGCACCGGCCACCCGGCACACCACCGGCTGCTCGACGGCGGCCTGCGGGCGCTCACGGCCGAGGGGGCGGGATCGGCGGGGGTGCCGGCGGCAGTGGCTGTTCCGTCCAGATGACCTTGCCGTCGGAGGTGTAGCGGGTGCCCCAGCGTTCGGTGAACTGGGCAACGAGGAAGAGCCCGCGGCCGCCCTCGTCCTCGCTCCTGGCCCTGCGCAGCCTGGGCGAGGTGCTGCTGCCGTCGGACACCTCGCAGATCAGCGCGCGGTCGCGGAGCAGCCGCAGCCGCACCGGGCCGGTCGCGTGGCGGATGGCGTTGGTGACCAGTTCGCTGGCGACCAGCTCGGTGGTGCAGGAGAGTTCGTCCAGGTGCCAGGCGGCCAGTCGCTTAGTGACGGCCGCGCGGATGCGGGGGACGACCGCCGGGTCGCTGGGCAGTTCCCACTGGGCGACCTGCTCCGGCCCCAGGGCGCGGGTACGGGCGACCAGCAGGACCACGTCGTCGCGCGGCCGGTCGGGGAGCAGTGCGTCGAGGACCGCCTCGCAGGTGTCGTCCGGCGTGCGGTCGGGGCAGGCCAGAACGGTGCGGAAGCTCTCCAGACGGGTGTCGGGGTCGCGGAGCCGGTCCTCGATCAGACCGTTGGTGTACAGCACCAGTTGGCTGCCCTCGGGCAGGTTCAACTCGACGGTCTCGAAGGGCGTGCCGCCGAGGCCGAGCGGCGGTCCGGACGGGAGGTCGACGAAGTCCACCGTGCCGTCGGGCCCGACCACCGCGGGCAGGGGGTGCCCGGCGCGGGTGAGGGTGCAGTGCCGCGACACCGGGTCGTAGACGGCGTACAGGCAGGTGGCCCCGGCGATTTCGGAGTCGGTGTCCTCCTCCGCCCAGCCCTCGGCCCGGTCAAGCTGCGCGACCAGGTCGTCGAGGTGGGTGAGGAGTTCGTCGGGCGGCAGGTCCAGGGCGCAGAAGTTGTGCACGGCGGTGCGCAGCCGGCCCATGGTGGCGGCCGCGTGCAGGCCGTGACCGACGACGTCTCCGACCACCAGCGCCACCCGGGCCCCGGACAGCGGGATGACGTCGAACCAGTCGCCGCCCACGCCGGCCTGCGCGGGCAGGTAGCGGTAGGCGACCTCGACGGCGCTCTGCTCGGGCCTGCCCCGGGGCAGGAGGCTGCGCTGCAAGGCGAGGGCGGTGTTGTGCTCGCGGGTGTAGCGGCGGGCGTTGTCGATGGAGATCGCGGCGCGTCCGACCAGTTCCTGGGCCAGGGACAGATCGTCGTCCTCGAAGGGGGCGGGCTTCTCGGAGCGGTAGAAGCTCACGACGCCGAGGGTCGTGCCACGGGCCCGCAGCGGCACGGTGATCAGGGAGTGCATGCCGGCGGAGAGTATCCGTGCGGCCCGTGCGGAGTCCTGGGCCATCCAGCCGCCGGCCTCGGTGAGGACGGGCTCGAGCACGGACTGGTGGCTCTCCAGGCTGCGGGCCTGCGGCGTGGAGGGGATGTAGCGAACGGTGTCGCCGACGCCGTACAGATGGGACCCGTCGTGTACGGCCCCCAGCGCGACGCGGCGCAGCGGGGTGTTGGGGGCGAGAGGGCCCGGCTCCTCGCCGCGCAGCACGGAGTCGGGCAGGTCGACGACGGTGAAGTCCGCGAACCGGGGCACGGTCACCTCGGCCAGTTCCTCGGCGGTGCGGGTGACGTCCAGGGTGCTGCCGATGCGGACGCCGGCGTCGTGCAGCAACTCCAGGCGTCTGCGGGCCAGGACGGCCAGCCGGCCCACGCCGGGCTCCCCGACGAGCAGCAGCCAGCCGTCGTCGGACGCGGGCTTCAGGGCGGGGCCCTCGGCGGAGCCGGGGGCCCCGCCGGTCTCGTCCGGTCCGGGCCGGGGCTGTAGCTGTAGCTGTGGCGCGGGCGGGGGCGGGGTGTACGGCCGGCCGGCGGTGGGCGTGGCCGGGGGCGGGGCCCACGGAGGCGGGATCGGGGCCGGGACCGTGGGCACGGCCGTTCCTGCGAGGGGAGGCGCGGGGGCGGCCGCTGCGGGGGACGGCGGCGCCGGGGCGACGGCCGCCGCGTGAGGCGGCCCGGTCGGCGCCGGGACGGGCAGTCCGCCCTCCGCGGGGCCGAACACGGCCGGAACCGGCGGCACGCCCTCGCCGCACGGCACTGGAACCGACGGCACGCCCGCGGCGGGGCCTGAGGGAGCCGGCGCCTGCGGCACGCCTGCGGCCGGCCCCGGGGGAACGGGAGCCGGTGGCACGCCATCGGCCGGCCCGGGCGGGGCCGTGGCCGGTGGCACGATCGCGCCGGTCGAAGGCGCCGGGCCGAGCGTCATGGTGCCCGTCTCGAAGTCCAGGGGGCGCAGACGCGGGCCGCCGAGTATCCGTGCCTCCACGGCCACGCCCGTCTCGCCGGCCGCTCCGGTGACCAGGCGGCGCAGGAGGGTGGCGGTCCGGCCGCCGGACAGGGACACCTGGTCCATGGTGCGGTGCGGTGCGGCGATGAGTTCCTCGGCCTTCTCCCGCAGCACGGCCAGGTCGATCCTGGTGAGCTCGCCCCGGTCGGCGGTGCTCCCGGGGGCTGCCGGGGAGTCGTGGTCGGACTGGTGGGGCCAGCCGTCGGGGCCGGTCGTCCCGCCGCCGGCCCTGCGGTAGGCGGCCAGGAGCGCCTGCTCCCGTTCCGTGGCCTGTTCCAGCAGCCGCGTCTCGATGTCGCGCACGGCCCCGCGGACCAGGTGCAGCATGGCGGGGTCGCCGTCGCAGCGCAGCGTGGTCAGGTCGAGGACGGCCTCGATGCGGCCGCTGAGGGGGTCGCGGACGGGTGCGCCGGCGCAGGCGAACGGTTGCAGGCAGTCGGCGAAGTGCTCCCGGCCGACGACGTAGAAGGGGCTCCGCCCGGCCAGCGCGGTGCCCACGCCGTTGGTGCCCGCGAACTGTTCCGAGGCGTCGCAGCCGGGGGTGAAGCGGACCGCGTCGAGGCGTTCGCGCAGCCGGCGGCTGCCGCCGAAGCGCTGGACGATGCGGCCCTGGCCGTCGCAGAGCACGACGGTCATGCTCATCTGGGCGATGGAGTCGACCAGGTCCTTCAGGACGGGTTCGGCCGCGCGCAGGAACCGGTCGTCGAGCACCGGCTCCGCGTGCGGGATCAGCAGCCGGTGCGGTTCGAGCCCCACGGATCTGCACCGCTTCCAGGAGTCGAGCACGGCGTCCCTGACGTCGGCGTCGACGAGGGCGCCGGTCAGAAAACGCTCATGGGCATCGACGAGTCCGCCGATGTCGTCCCAGGCGACGGACAACGAGATCACTCCCTGCACCCGGAGGTACCTCGTCGAACGCACCGCCGCCCGGCCCGCCGCGGGGACACCTCCAAGCGTTTTTCACAGTAGACACGATATGACGCATATCATAATTTTCACGTATCTCATGTCGATATCCCACTGGATGGACAATATGTCCCGTTCCGTGCCCCGGCGGCCGCGCCATGCCCGCGGTCCCGTCCTGCCGCCTGCGGTCGACGACTCGTACGCCCGGACGAATTCCCTTGGCTGCGGGGTCAGTTGACGCAAAGTTCAGTGGAAGCGGCGATGCCCGGGGGCAGAGGTGCATGGCGCAGCAGACGGGGCCCGACGGGCCGCAGATCACCGACACCGCGGTCGACTGCACGGCCGAGTACCTGATCCAGATCGGGATCCTCGAAGGCGCGGCACACCGCCCGGCCGGCCCGGGGGGCGGCGTGCGCGAGGCCCCGGCCGTCCGCGCAGGCGGGGTCGCCGCTGACGCAGACGTACGCGATCTGCGTGCCGGTGACGGTCCGGAAGCAGTGCGGGCACACCCAGGTGCGGCGCCACGGCAGTCTCATGTGCTCTCCCCCTGTACGCCCTCGACGACCTCGGGTCCTGCGTCACTTCGGGCCCTGTGTGACGCGGGGCCTGTGTGACCCGGGGCCTGTGCGACGCGGGGCCTGTGTGACCCGGAGCCTGT
>NZ_JBHUDX010000108.1:0-33271 GCF_042678285.1 Streptomyces caeni | reverse complement strand
CGGGCCCTATGGGACCTTGAGCGTGCGGTGCGGCGGGTCGCGCAGCACGAGCGCCTCCCCGACGGCGAAGCAGCGCAGCCAGCCGCCCGGGCCGCGCGGCAGCCGCGCCGACAGCCGTACCTCCCGGCCCGGGCCGAGCGGCGCCTCGGCGGCCTCCGCGAGGACGTCCCCGTCAGCGGGTTCCAGCGGCCAGACAGGGCCGTGAGACCGCACCAGCAGCAGCCGCCGCGCCCGCACCGCGGTGGACGCGGTGAACACGGCGGTGCCCCCACGACGGCCCGGCAGGCCGTGCCGCTCCAGCCGATAGGCGACATCGGCGCGGGCGGGCAACGCCGCCGTGCTCGGCGGGCCGTAGGCGCGCAGCCCGCCGAGCAGGGTGACCGGCCGCACCTCGACCTCCACCGCGGCACCGTCCGCGACCGGCAGCCGTACGCCCGCCTCGTGCCGGTAGGCGGCCCGGGTGACGGTACGCCGCTGCCCGTCCGGCTCGCCGGGGATCCGCCAGCGGACCTCGGCCTCGTCGCCGCTGTCCGCGGGCCAGTCGAAGACGACGGTGACACCCCGCGCCACCGTGCCGGGACAGGGCCGGAGTGCCGAGCGGGCACACGGCGGCGGCCGCGTACGCCCCGGTGACGGCGTGCTCGCCGGCGACGGTGACCGCGAGCACGACGGCCGGCCGGGCGGGCGGCGCGAACCGCAGTCCTTCCGGGGCGGGCCGGGCCGCGAGCGGCCGCCCGGGCAGCTCGTGGGCGCCCAGCCGGGTGCCGGAGGGCCAGGGGGGGCCGGCCGTCGAGGCCGTACAGGCGCACCTCGCCGCCCGGCGGCGCGAAGCACGCCAGGAGGCCGTCCGGCGCGGACCGGATCTCCAGGTCCGTGACCGGTTCGGGCGGCGCGATCGCTGTGACGGTCAGCCGGACGCCGCGGGTGCGCACGGGCGGTCCGCCGCCGTCGGTGCCGTAGAGGACGCGGACGCGGTAGTGGTACGTCGCGTCGTTGGCGAGGCCGCCGTCGGTGAAGCCGTCGCGGCGGGCGGCGATCCGGACCTCCTCGCCGCCCGGCGAGACGCGTACGGCCTCGACCGAGCGGGCCTGCGGCGGGCACGTCCAGGAGGCGGTGATCTCACGGTCCCCGGTGCGCAGTCGCGCATCGGGGACCTCCGTCCGGTGCACGACGGGCCCGCACACCACGAGCGGCGAGGCCGGGCCCTCGGGTTCCGCGACCCGGCGTCGAGCACCTCGCGGCGGTAGCGCGCCTCGTCGAACGCCACGGTCTGCTTCCCGCTCCTTCCCGCTCCTCGTCGGCAGCTCCCGGTTCTTGACGTCGCGTCAGGTGAACCGCTGGCGGCTCAGCGCGACACGTGCGTCATCGACGTCCTGCGGGGACAGCCCGCCGATCTGTACGGTGATCTCGATCCGCTCGCCGGTCTCCTTCTCGGTGGCGACGACGGTGAGCAGTCCTGAGGTGTCGAGGGTGAAGACGCACTGGAAGGGCCAGCCCGCCGGTTTGCCCGGGGGGATCTTCAGGGTGCCCCCGGCGACGACGGTGTTGTGTGCGAGCTCGTCCGACTCGACCGCGCCCGCCTGTTCCATCACCTCGATCAGCACGGACCGCTGATGGACGCGGAGCGTGGCGAAGTCGTCGGTCACCGAGGCCGGCAGCACGTCGTTGGCGTGTACGAGGTGGGTGACGTACTCCCGGCCCGTCCCGGTGTCCGTGACCTTGATGCCGTAGCCGCGCGAGGCGACCGTGGTGATCCCGTACGAACGGTGGGCGATCCCCGTCTCCGGCACGACCGGCGCCTGATCCGCGCGGAGTTCACCGGTGGAGACGATGTACGCGGCCCGGTCCAGGGCGTAGATGGCGGCGCCGCGGGCCACCGCGAGGTCGGGGTTGTGCAGCCGGGGCTCGAAGCCGAACTGGTCGCGCAGCGGGGCCGCCACGGCGGGCATCTTGGTGGCGCCGCCGACCAGAAGGACCTCGTCGAAGTGCGACACGCCGCGTTCGGCGGCCAGTTCGACGGCGCGGCGGGTGATGTCGACGGCGCGGTCGAGCAGGTCGCCGGTCAGTTCCCGGAGGTTCCCGCGGGTCAGCTCCACCGGCTCGACCAGTCCCCGGTGCATCACGCGCACGGTGTAGCGCCCGCGGAAGGAGAGCGCCTTCTTCGCGTCCTCGGCGTCCTTGCACAGCTGGGTCTCCGACTGCGGGTCGGACAGGGGGTCGCCGGCGTCCGGGAAGCGCTCGCGGAACCGCTCCACCAGGTGCGTCACGATGCGGTCGTCGAAGTCGCTGCCGCCGAGTTCCTTCGCGCCGTCCGTGCACAGCACGGTCAGCCGGGGTCCGCGCAGGGTGAGGACGGTGGTGTCGAAGGTGCCGCCGCCCAGGTCGTAGACGAGGATCGCCCGCTCGCGCTCGTCGTCCTCACCGTCCTCACCGTCCTCGCCGTCCTCGCCGTCCTCGCCGTAGTCCAGTGCGGCCGCGATGGGTTCGGCGACCACGTCGAGGACGCGGAGGCCGGCGATCTCCCCGGCCTTGCGGGTGGCGTCCCGCTCGGCGAGCCCGAAGTAGGCCGGCACGGTGATCACCACGTCGTGCACCTCGGCGCCGCCGCTGACCCGCGCGTCGTCGGCGAGCTTGCGCAGGATGCGGGCGGAGATCTCCTCGGGTGTGTAGCTGGTGCCCTGGAACGTGCGCGGGACCACATCGCCCATGTCCCGCTTGATGAGCTGCACCACGTTCTCGGGGTCGAGGACGGCGGCGTCCTTCGCGCTCTGCCCCACGACCACGCTGTCGGCGCTCTCGAAGGAGACGACGGACGGCGTGGTGTCCGCCCTTCGAGATTGCGCAGCACGGTCGGTCCTGCCCACGTCGTCGATGCGTGCGACGCACGAGTACGTGGTGCCGAGATCGATTCCGTACACGGCCATACGGTCTCCCGCCGTCTGGACGGCACCTGCCCGGGTGCGCCCCGCTCGATGTGTTGTCGCCTGGTGTTGCTCGTGAGGAAGGGAGCCGGTCAGGCTGGGTCCGGTTCCCAGCGGGACACCACGACGTCGGCCTTCCGCACCACCCGCTCCCCCTGCACGAACCCGGCGGCGACGACCCGCGCCACCGTGTGGTCCTTCTCCGGCCCCGCGGCGAGGCGTGCGACCGGGCGCTGCAGCGCCCGGTCGCACGCCTCGCCGGGCCGCGGCACATACCGTTCGACACCGGTCCCGGCCACCGCGTCCGCCGCCTCGTCGGCGAGGGCGGTCAGCAGGGCGCGCAACTCGTCGACGCCGAGCGGCTCGGTGATGTGCTCGGCCTGGCGCAGGATCTGGTCGTGCAGCCGGATCAGGGAGTGGCGCACGAGGTCGAGCGCCGTGTCGAGTTCACCGCGGCGCAGCCGCTCTATCTCGTCGTACATCCGCGTGACGATCTCCTCGCGGCGCTGGGCGAGTTCCTGCTGTGACCCGCCAGCGCTGCGGTGAACTCGCTTGCGAGCGTGCAGGGTTCGGCACTTTCCGTCACACCGGTCACCGTAGACCAGAGGCGCCGGGGCGTCAGCAGGGTGTTCGGCGATCACTCGCGCGAGCGATCCGCTCGCCGGATCCCGGCGGCGGCGCGCCGCGGCAGGCCGGCCTGCGGTTCGACAGACCGCGCGAACGACGGGCGATATGAGCTATATGTCCAAATTTGGCGGGGCGTCCAGGCGTATCACACGACCCACCCACCGCCGAACGGAGCACGCCGGCGCGATCAATGCGGAATTACCTCGTAAGAATTCGGCAAGGTTGGCTCATTTCCAAGATCCGTCGCGCTTGAATTCTTGATCCATCACCTGCAAACCCGTGATGTTCCGCACACGAGTTGGCCCACTGTGCACTTAACTAGCCCTGGAAAGAGCGCAGTTGAGTTTTACTGCTCCATGGTTGCGAACTGAGTCACATCACCGACCGGGCACACTTCAATTTCCGCCGTTGTGCCTCCTGCCATGGACTCGATCAGCCGCAGAAAGCAGTAGAAGAACAATGCGCCACTCCTCCGACATCCCGCTCCAGCCCTACACCGTCACCGCCGCCGAGGTCGTTCCGGGAGATCTGCTCGCCCTGTCGGAGCAGGACGCCGCGGAGAACACCTGGTACGTCGTGATGCACACCGTGCCGGAAAACCCGGAAACCATCCGGATGATCGTGCGCCCGCCCCTGGGCGGCGGCGACCATGACGAATTCCTCGCCCGCTCCCAGCAGGTGACGGTCGCCGGCCACCGGATGGACGTGGCCGCTGTGCCGCTCGCCACATCGAGCGACCTCGGCGCGGCCGACCTCCGCGACGGGGACCGGGTCACGTCCCTGCGCGCCGTGGACCCCCGCGCCGTCGAGGAGACGTACGTCCGGCGCTGGGGCCGGTGGTACCGCGACCTGGACAACCCGGCGGAACGGCCCCTGACCGACGCCGGGTTGCGCGAGCTGGCCGAACGGGCCGCGGGGCGGGACCATCTGGTCCGGCACCACCCGCGGCCGCAGCAGCCGGCCCGGGTCGCTACCCCGCGGCGGGTCGTGGTCACCGGGCTCGGGGCCATCACCCCGCTGGGCGTCGGCGTGACCGAGCTGTGGCAGGGGCTCGTCGAGGGCCGGTGCGGGATACGGGAGCTGGAGGGCGAGGAGTTCGCCGACCTGCCCGTACGGGTGGCCGGCACGGTGCCCGTGGATCCCGTCGGGCTGCTGCCCCGGCCGCAGGCGCGCCGGATGAACCGGGCGGCCCAGTTCGGGGTGCTCGCGGCGCGGGAGGCCTGGCAGGACGCCGGTTTCGACGCGGCGGGAACGACCGGGAGCGGCCTCGCCCCGGAGCGCGTCGGCGTCTCGGTGGGCGCGATCCTCGGTGACGCGTCCGTCCTGGTCGGCGGCGACCGGGCGCTGCGCGACAAGGGCCCGCGTGCCGTCTCCCCCCTCACGACGCCCATGACGGTGCCCTCCCAGGCCGCCTCCCAGATCTCGCTCGACCTGCGGATCACGGGCGAGGCGCGCACGGTGACCAGCGCCTGCGCGTCGGGCACGGAGGCCATCGGCCAGGCCATCGACCGGATCCGGTACGGGCGTGTGGACGTGGCCCTGGCGGGTGGCGCGGAAGCGGTCGTCACCCCGGCGATCATGGCGGCGTTCGCCTCGATGCGCGCCCTGTCGAACCACGGCGTCGGCGAGGTCTCCCCGTCCCGCCCCTTCAGCAGGGACCGCGACGGCTTCGTGAACGGCGAGGGCGCCGGGTTCCTGGTACTGGAGGCGGAGGAGCACGCGCGGGCCCGCGGGGCACGCGTCTACTGCGAGGCCGCGGGCTGGGGTCTGTCCGCCGACGCCCACCACATGGCGGCGCCCGACCCCTCGGGCAACGGGGTCGCGCTGGCCCTGCGGCGCGCCCTGGAGGACGCGGACGCCCATGCCGTGGACGTCGTCCACGTCAACGCCCACGCCACCGCCACCGCCGAGGGGGACCTCGCGGAGGCGGCCGCCGTGCGGGCGGTCCTGGGCGGCGGGGTGCCCGTGACGGCGCTCAAGGGGCATCTGGGCCATCTGCAGGGAGCCGCGGGCGGCGTGGAGGCGGTGGCCACCGTGCTGACCCTGCACCGCGGGGTGATCCCCCCGACGATCGGCGGCACGGAAGAGGACCCGGAGATCGGCCTGGACGTGGTCCGAACCGCTCCCCGCCCGCTCACCCCGGTGGGCGACCTGGCCCTGAGCAACTCGTTCGGGTTCGGGGGCCACAACGCGGTGCTGGCACTGCGCCGGGTGGCGTGACGGGCCGGGGCGGGAACGGCGGCCGCGGGCTCACGCCGTGTGCTTGCGGGCCGCCGTCTTCTTCGCCCCCGTCTTCTTCGCCCCTGTGACCTTCCCCTCGTAGCGTAGAGACCCTGGCTGCAGGGGATCGACACTTCATCCACTCACCCGACCACGTGCTCAACGATCTCGCCGGGTACGGCTCCGTGCACGTTGCAGATCACGTTGTCGGCATCGTGTTCGGAAGCGACGACGGAGGCGACCTCCTTGCCGTCGACCCGAGTGGCGCAGTCCATCAGTCCACTACCGCGTCCTGGTTCGACGACTTCGAATTGATCGCCACGAGCCTGATCGACTTCCTCACACAGCTTCAGCAGGCCGTCGCCGACTTCGCTGACACAGGGCTACCACCCGAGCATCGCTGATCTGCCGGCCCTGATCCTGCGCTACCACGGCCAGGCATTCGGACAGTTCCAATACCCGACGTCACCATTAGTCACCGAAGAACGGCGGCGCGAGGCCGTCGACTAGTCACCGAAGAGCGGCGGCGCAAGGCCGTCGACGGGTCACCGAGAGGCAGTCCGACCTGGCACGGCAGAGGAACTGCAGGCCGCGCGTGCCGCCAACCGGGAGCTGACCCGAGCCCTCGACCAGGCCCACCGCTGACCGTGTATTCAGCCGAACCGTCCAGGTGGTGCATGCCGGGATGCGATCAGCGGCCAGGGGAGGTGCCATGGAAAAACAGGAGGTGGGAAGGCCATGGCCCGAGCGGTCTGGAGCGGTGCCCTCTCATTCGGGCTCGTCGCCCTGCCGGTGCAGCTCTTCACGGCAACGGAAAGCCACACGATCCGCTTCAACCAGCTCCAACGCGGAACGTCCGACCGAGTGCGCAACAAGCGAGTCAACGAGCGCACCGGTGAGGAAGTCCCCATGGAGGAGATCGTCAAGGGCTTCGACATGGGGGACGAGTACGTGGTCGTCGAGCCGGACGAGCTGGACGAGATCGCCCCTGGCCAGTCCAAGTCGATGGAGATCACCGGGTTCGTAGACCTGGACCAGGTCGAGCCGGTCTTCTTCGACAAGACCTACTACCTGGCCCCCAAGGGCAAGGAGTATGCCAAGGTCTACGCCCTCCTCCACAGCGCACTGGCTCAGGCGAACAAGGTCGGCATCGCCACCGTCGTCATGCGCAACCGCGAGTACCTGGTCGCCGTCAAGGCAGAGGGCGACGTCCTGGCCATGCACACCATGCACTGGGCGGACGAGGTCCGCGACCCTCATCGGGAGATCGGGAGTCTCCCGGAAGAAACGCAGGTCGCCGACAAGGAGCTGCAGACGGCGGTGCAGTTGGTCGAGGCGCTGAGCATCGACTGGAATCCGGAGGAGTACCACGACACCTACCAGGAGAAGGTGCTCCAGCTCGTGGAGGCCAAGCGCACCGGTCAGACGGTGGAGAAGGGCGAGCCGCCGCCACGCTCCACCAACGTCATCGATCTCATGGACGCGTTGCGAGCCAGCGTCGAGCAGGCCGAGACGACAAGGAAGGAAAGCGGGAAGAAGCCGCAGAGAGCCGGGAGTACGAGTCCTCCGACACGGTTGAAGGCAACGGCCGAAAGCCGCGCGGGCCGTACGGCAGGAAAGGCGGCGAAGTCCTCGAAGGCCTTGGAGCTGGAAGGTCTGAGCAAGGCCGAGCTCTACCAGCGCGCATCGGACGCCGAGATCCCCGGGCGTTCATCGATGACCCGCGAGGAACTGCTCAAAGCCCTCACCGGCAAGAGGGGGCGTCGCGCCGCACGAGCCTCCTGACAAGGGAACAGTGACGGTGAGCCGTGATCGTGCCCTACCTCGTGAACGGCACCGCTGCGAGGGCTTCACCTTCCTGCGCGGCGAGCCGCTGCTGCTCACCGTCATCGTCATGGTCGGCATCACCAATCTGCTGGACGCGGCGATCACCCCGGTGCTCGTACCCGTCTGGGCCAGGGAGTCCGGCAACGGGCCGAGCGCGATCGGCCTGATGGGCAGTGTGATGGGGGCCGCGGCGGTCGGCGGGAGCCTGATCGCCGCGGTGGCCGCCCACCGGCTGCGGCGGCGGGCGGTGGTTCTCACCGGGTTCCTGCCGGCCGGGGCACCGAGGTTCCTGATCCTCGCCTTCGATGTCCCGTTGGGGGTGGTACTGGCCGTCTTCGCGGTCAGTGGGTTCGGTGCCGGCTTCGTCAACCCAGTGCTGAAGGCCGTCCTCGTCGAGCGGGTGCCACGCCGGATGCCGGGCCGGGTCAATGCCCTCGGCGACTCGCCGGCCTGGGCCGGCATCCCTCTCGGCGGGCTGCTCGCAGGGGCGGCGGTGACCGCAGTCGGACTCGTGCCGGTGCTGCTCGCCTGCGGCACCTCGTACTTCCTCACCACGAACCTGGCTGGTCTGCGACCGGAACGGCGCGAGATGGACCGGACGCGCGGGCGGGGCGTCGTGAAGCCGCATTGCACGGAAGACGCCTCACAAGGCGGTGCGAATGCAGCGGCATGGCATTCCCCCAGGGAACCGCCGTCCTCCAGATGGACCTGGCGGAAGGAGATCGAGCGGCTCTCGGTGGTGTTCATCGGCTTGACGGGGATGCTCACCAGGCCGAACGAGATGGCGCCGTTCCAGATGGATCGCACGCGACTCCACCGTTACACCCTGAATATCCGAAATCAGGCGATTCCTAGTGATTCTCGTGGGATTCTCATCGTATGACGCCGATCACAGAGGTGGAGGGGCGACGGCTCGCGCTCAGCAACCTGGAGAAGGTTCTCCATCCCGCGACCGGCTTCACCAAGGGCGAGATGCTGCACTACTACGCGACGACCGCGGACGTGCTGCTGCCCCATCTGCACGACCGGCCGCTGTCCTTCCTGCGCTATCCGGACGGCCCGGACGGACAGGTCTTCTTCGCCAAGAACGTGCCGCCGGGTACGCCCGACTGGGTAACCACCGCCGAGGTGCCGCGCTCCGAGGGCGCGGCCCGCATGGTGCTGATCCAGGATCTGGCCAGTCTCATCTGGGCGGCCAACCTCGTCACCGAGTTCCACACCCCCCAGTGGCGCATCGGCACGCCCGACGTGGCCGACCGGCTGGTCTTCGACCTCGACCCGGGGGCGCCGGCCACCGTCGTCCAGTGCTGCGAGGTCGCCCGGTGGCTGCGGAAGCGGCTCGCCGCGGACGGGATCGAGGCGTACGCGAAGACGTCCGGCGCCAAGGGGCTGCATCTGCTCGCGGCGGTGGAGCCGACGCCGTCGCGGCGGACGACCGAGTACGCCAGGCGGCTCGCCGTGGCGGCGGAGAAGGCGCTGCCCCGTCTCGTCGTCCACCGCATGACCCGCAGCCTGCGGCCCGGGAAGGTCTTCGTGGACTGGAGCCAGAACGCGGCCGGCAAGACGACCGCGGCGCCCTACACGCTGCGAGCCCGGGCCGCGCCGACCGTCTCCGCGCCGGTGACCTGGCAGGAGGTGGCGGACTGCGCGTCCCCCGGCGATCTCGTGTTCTGCGCGCCGGACATCGGCCCCCGCCTGAGGGCGCACGGCGACCTCCTGGCCCCGCTCCTCGAACCCGCCCGGTCCGCGCCGCTGCCATGAGCGCCGCCTTCGGGGCGCCGCCGAACGCACCGGACTTCGCCGAGCCCGCTCAGGCGGTCATGGCCGTCACACCCTCGACCAGGTGTGCCGGTCCCGTGCCGTCGTGTGCAGCGCCTCCACGACCGCCGGCTTGAGCACACCCCCCTGACGGGCGAGGCCGGAGAGGTCCGTGTCCTTCAGGACGCGGACGTCCCGGAGCGGGACCGTGATCTCCAGGCGAGCGGGCCCGGCCAGGGCCAGCACCGGGCGGACCTCCGCCGTCAGGGCGTACGACGCCCGGTCCGCGTCCGCCCGCACCCGGCGCAGCAGCGGCAGCGGCTCGTGCCTGCCCACCGTCACCATCGGGTCGGCGACGAGGACCCGCTGTCTGCGGGCGGGAAGCGAGCGCACGGCGAAGAGGCCGCCGGGGCCGATCACCAGGTGGTGGATGCGGTCGCCGCCCGGCAGCGGCACCGAGTGCAGGGTGTGCCAGCCCGCGCCCTCCATCCGGTCCAGCGCCTCGCCGACCGCCTGCTCGGCGGCGAGCGCGCGGCGCCGCGGGTCCGGGCGCAGCCGGTGCGCGGGCCCCGGATCGCGGTCCAGGGCGATCACCAGCGCCTCGCCGGGCCGGTTCGGCGCCAGGTCGTCGTCCGGGTGGAGGGTCAGCCGCGCCAGTTCCGCGGATGTGGGAACGGGCGGCGGTCCCACCGTCACCGGGCCGGCCAGATACGGGCCGAGCGCGTCGAGCACGTCCTGCCGCCGGTCGTCGCTGAGCAGGTTGACCCGGCCCGCCTCCCGGTCGTACCAGGCGACGCGCCCGCCGTCGACGCCGCACACGTACAGCCGTTCCCGGCCCTGCCGCCAGGCCGGTATGACGCGCAGTGGGCTCATGCGCCATCACCCCTGGACCATGGGAACAGGCGGGGTGCTCCAGGGGCAAGGACCCGGCTACCTTTGTGAGCAGTTGGGAGTCGGTGGGAGGCGCCGTTGCGGACCCGCAGAAAGCAACCCGATGTTCCCGCTCCGGACAGCCCGTGGAGCGAGATCGTCCCCGGCCTGTGGATGGGCGGGCACGAGTTCAGGGGGCGCTCCGGAGAGCGGGAGTTCGCCGTCGTACACCATGAGTTCGACCTTGTACTGACCCTGCTGCGGCTGCCGGGGCACGGCCCGGACGAGGGAATCGAGCACCATGTGTGGCCGATCCCGGACGGACCCCTCGACGGGACGCAGATCGCGGGCGTGATGCGGCTCGCGCAGGCCGCCGACGACGCCATGGAGGAGGGCCGCCGGGTCCTGGTCCGCTGCTACCACGGCTACAACCGCTCCGGGCTGGTCGTCGCGCACGCACTGGTCCGGGCCGGTCACACCGCCGACGAGGCGATCGGGCTGATCCGCTCCCGCCGCGGGCCCTGGGCGCTGCACAACGAACTGTTCCTGGAGTACCTGCGGGCCGGACTGGGCACCGCCCGGCTCCTGGAGGAACTCGCGGAGTGACCGGCCGGCGCCCGGCGAGGACACGCCCGCGGGGCGCGGGTGCGGTGGGGTGGGGTGGGGTGGGGTGCGGGCCGAGGTGTACCGGAACGGGCTGATTGACCGACATAGCGGGACATAGAGGTCGCCCGTTTGCTACGTTCCGCACATGATCCAGCCCGGAACGACCGGAACGACGCCCACGGCGGACACCCCCGTTCCCGCCGTGCGCCTGCCCCGGCGCCGCGGTACGGAGGCCGCCCTCATCGCACTCGCCGTCCTGGTCTCCGTGTACGGCTACTGCGCCGTCGGCCTGGCCCGGCACGGCGCCCTGCCGCCCGGCGCCGCCCGCTACGGCGCCGGGCTCGGCGTGCTGGCGCTGCTCGCGCACACCGCGGTGCGGCTGCGGGCCCCGTACGCCGATCCGCTGCTGCTGCCCATCGCCGTGCTGCTCAACGGCGTGGGTCTGGTGCTGATCTACCGCCTAGACCTGGAGACCCCGGGCGACCGCGCGGCACCCGCCCAGCTGTACTGGTCGACGGTGGGCGTGGCGCTGTTCATCGCGGTCGTGGCGCTGCTGCGCCATCACCGCGTGCTCCAGCGCTACACCTACGTCTGCGTGGCCGCCGCACTGGTTCTGCTCACCCTGCCGATCTTCTTCCCGGCGGTGAACGGCGCCCGGATCTGGCTGCGGATCGCCGGGTTCTCCATCCAGCCGGGCGAGTTCGCGAAGGTGCTGCTCGCGGTCTTCTTCGCCGGGTACCTGGCCGCCAACCGCAACGCGCTGGCGTTCACCGGCCGACGCGTGTGGCGGCTGCAACTGCCCACCGGGCGCGTCCTCGGCCCGGTGGTGGCGGTCTGGCTGCTGAGCGTCGGGGTGCTGGTCCTGGAGCGCGACCTCGGGACCTCGCTGCTGTTCTTCGGCCTGTTCGTGGTGCTGCTGTACGTGGCCACGGGGCGCACCGGCTGGATCGCCGTCGGTCTGCTGCTCACGGTCCTCGGCGCGTTCCCGGTCGGCCGGCTGGAGCCGCATGTGCACGCCCGGGTGAACGACTGGCTGCACCCCTTCGCGTCGATCGAGGCGGGCCAGGGCGCCGGCCAACTGGCCCAGTCACTCTTCGCGTTCGGGGCCGGCGGGGTGTCCGGCACGGGACTCGGCCTCGGCCACTCGATCCTGATCGGCTTCGCCGTCAAGTCGGACTTCATCCTGGCGACGGCGGGTGAGGAGCTGGGGCTGGCGGGCCTGACCGCGCTGTTCCTGGTCTACGCCCTGCTGGTGGAGCGCGGCTACCGAGCGGGCCTGGCGCTGCGCGACCCGTTCGGGCGCCTGCTCGCGATCGGCCTCGCGTCGATCGTCGCCCTCCAGGTCTTCGTGATCGCGGGCGGGGTCATGGGCCTGATCCCGCTCACCGGCATGGCGATGCCCTTCCTGGCGCAGGGCGGCTCCTCGGTCGTCACCAACTGGATCATCGTGGCGCTGCTGATCCGGATCAGCGACTCGGCGCGCAGCCAGTACGACGGGACGCCGGCGCCGTGAGCCGGTACATCCGCCGGGCGGCCGCCCTGTGCGGGGTGCTTCTGATGGCCCTGCTGGTGAACGCGACCCGGGTGCAGATCGTCGAGTCCTCGCGCTACGACGGCAACCCCGCCAACCGACGGCAGCTGATCGCCCGGTACGCCCAGCCGCGCGGCGACATCGTGGTCGACGGCCGTCCGGTGACCGGCTCCCGGAGCACGGACGGGATGTTCCGCTACGAGCGCACGTACGGGGACGGCCGGCTGTACGCGGCGGTCACCGGCTTCGCCTCGCAGCTGTACGGGACGACGCAGCTGGAGGACGCGCAGGACGCGCTGCTGTCGGGTACCGACCCGCTGCTCGCCCCGCTCCCCCTGTGGAACGACATCGTCCGGGCCCGCAACCCGGGTGGCACGGTCGTCACCACCCTCAACGGGGCGGCGCAGCGGGCTGCGTACCGGCAACTGGCCGGGCGCACGGGCGCGGTCGCCGCGGTCGAACCGTCCACCGGGCGGGTCCTGGCGCTGGTCTCGACACCGACGTACGACCCCGGGGAGCTGTCGGGGTCGGGGGAGGCGGCGGCCCGCGCCTGGGCGCGGCTGAACGGCGACGCGGCGCAGCCGATGCTCAACCGCGCGGTCCGGCAGACCTATCCGCCCGGGTCGACGTTCAAGGTGGTCACGGCCGCGGCGGCGCTGGAGGCGGGGGTGGTCACGGACCTCGACGCGCCGACGCGGTCCCCGGACCCCTACCGGCTGCCCGGCACGACGACCCGGCTGACGAACGAGTCGGAGGGCTGCGCGGACGCCTCCCTGCGGTACGCCTTCGCATGGTCGTGCAACACGGTGTTCGCGGGGCTCGGCGTCAAGGTGGGGCTGCGGAACATGCTGGCAACCGCGGCGGACTTCGGCTTCAACGACCGCAGGCTGGGCATCCCGTTCGCGGTGGCCCCGAGCACCTTCGACCGGAAGCTGGACCGGGCGCAGCTGGCGATGTCCTCCATCGGGCAGTTCGACACCCGGGCGACGCCGCTGCAGATGGCGATGGTCGCGGCGGCGGTGGCGGGCGGGGGCTGGGTCCGGGCGCCGTACCTGGTGGAGCGAACGACGACGAGGAGCGGGAAGACGGTCACGAGGACCGCTCCGCGCACCCTGCACCGGGCGATGACCCCGGCGACGGCGGAGCAGCTGCGGGAGATGATGACGGACGCGGTGGAGGAGGGGACGGGCGGGAACGCGGCGATCCCCGGCGCCACCGTGGGCGGCAAGACGGGCACGGCGCAGCACGGTGTCCGCAATTCCGGCAAGCCCTACGCATGGTTCATCTCCTGGGCGCAGGCGGACGGCGCGCTGGAACCGGCGGTGGCGGTGGCGGTGGTGGTGGAGGACGCGGCGGCCGAGCGCAGTGAGATCAGCGGGGGCGGGAACGCGGCGCCGATCGCGAAGGCGGTGATGGAGGCGGTGCTGACCTCGCATCCGCGCAGGGGACGGTGACGGGTCCGCCTGCTGAGACAGGGTCTGTCGCCCTGGCGGGCCGCCGACCTACCGTTCGGTCATGACGGAACCCACCCGGCTCTCAGTCGCGTACGAACTCGCCCAGGTCAACATCGCCCGCCTCAAGGCCCCTCTGGACTCCCCGCAGTTGAAGGACTTCGTGGAGGCGCTCGACCCCGTGAACGCGGTGGCCGACGTGTCGGACGGTTTCGTCTGGCGTCTGCAGAGCGATTCCGGGAACGCGACGGACGTACCGTTCTTCGGCGACGAGTGGCTGATCGTCAACATGTCGACGTGGCGGGACGCGAACGCCCTGACGGCGTTCATGTACCGGGGGCGGCACCGGGAGGTGCTGGCGCGCCGACGCGTGGGGGTCCCCCCACGCCCTTGAGGCAGTGGGGGAGGTTCGAGCACCTTCAGGAGGCGGTCACACCCCTGTGGTGGGTACCCGCCGGCCACCGCCCGACGGTGGCGGAGGCCGAGCAGCGGCTGCTGCATCTGCGCGCCCACGGGCCCACGGAGTACGCGTTCACGTTGCGGACGTCGTTCCCTCCGGGGGAGGCGCCACCGATGGCCGGCGGTTGATCGCGGTGAGGTCGATGTCGAGGGGGAACGGGACGGTCAGGCTGAGCTTGTCGTGGTGGATACCGGTGGGCACATACGCCTTGGCCGAGGGATCGAGTTCGTAGGCATAGACAACGGGAAGGGCGTTGTTCTCCTCGACCCTCCAGAAGTGCGGGATGCCCGCGGCCGCGTACTTGTGGGGCTTCGCCTCCCGGTCACGCTGCACGGAGTCCTCCGACACGACCTCGACGGCGAGGATGACGTCCTCGGGGAGGAGCCGCGTGTCCCTGGGCCCGGTGTCAGCCCCGGCACGGACCACCAGCACGTCGGGCTCCGGACGGTTGTGGCGGTCGAGCGTGACGGTGAACTCGCGGTAGACGTCGAACCCGTCCGGCGCCTGGTCGAGCAGAGCGATGTCCAGCAGTCGAATCGTGCGCATGTGGAACGAGGTCTGCGGACTCACGAAAACCAGACTCCCGTCGATCAGCTCCGTATGCGGAGGAAGATTCGGGAGCCGGTCCAGGTCGTCCGCCGTCCACCCGCCGACCGGCGGGCGGGGCCACTCGTAGTCCTCGTCCAGCCCGTACTCACGTGCGGCGCTCATGATTACTCCCATGCGGCGGAGTCTGCCCGGCACGTCCAGCGTACCCGGGGAGAATGCCGATTCATCCGCTGTTCGAGTGATCACCGAACGCGCTGTTGACCACCACGTCAGCCCTCCGCCCCCGCCTCGATCGCCTCGGTCACCTCCGCGACCCGCTCCGCCTCCTCCGCGGCGAAGCGCTCCGCGTCGAGCCTCTCGGCGATCTCCTCGTCCTGGGCCATCAGCAGGTCGAGATTCGAGTCGCCCAGCTCGAAGACGCCCATGTCGACGTACGCCCGCTGGAGGCGCTTGCCCCACAGGCCGATGTCCTTCACGCAGGGGACGATCCTGCTGAAGAGCAGCCGGCGGAAGAGATGGAGGAACTCGGACCTCTCGCTGAGTTCCTCGGCCTCCGCCTTGGGGATGCCGAAGTTCTCCAGCACCTCCACCCCGCGCAGGCGGTCGCGCATCAGGTAGCAGCCCTCGATGACGAACTCCTCGCGCTCGCGCAGTTCCGCGTCCGTGAGCTGCCTGTAGTAGTCGCGCAGGGCCATGCGGCCGAACGCCACGTGCCGCGCCTCGTCCTGCATGACGTACGCCAGGATCTGCTTGGGCAGCGGCTTGTCCGTGGTGTCCCGGATCAGTCCGAAGGCCGCCAGCGCCAGGCCCTCGATCAGCACCTGCATACCGAGGTAGGGCATGTCCCAGCGGCTGTCGCGGAGGGTGTCGCCGAGCAGCGACTGCAGGTTGTCGTTGATCGGGTACAGCATCCCGATCTTCTCGTGCAGGAACCGGGCGTAGATCTCCGCGTGCCGGGCCTCGTCCATCGTCTGTGTCGCGGAGTAGAACTTCGCGTCCAGATCGGGGACCGACTCCACGATCCGCGCCGCGCACACCATCGCGCCCTGCTCGCCGTGCAGGAACTGGCTGAACTGCCAGGAGGTGAAGTGCCTGCGCAGCTCGCCCTTGTCGTCGTCGGTCATCTTCGCCCAGTACGGCGTCCCGTGGAGCGCCAACGCCTCATCGGGGGCGCCGAGCGGGTCGTGCGGATCGACCTCCAGGTCCCAGTCGATCCGCTTCTGGCCGTCCCACTGCTTGTCCTTGCCCTTCTGGTACAGGGCGAGCAGCCGGTCGCGGCCGTCGTCGTACTCCCAGCTGAACCGCGCATCACCGCTCGCGGGCACATGCCAGAGGCGGTCTCCCGGGTCGTTGGTGTACATCTCATACGTCGGCATAAGGCCACGCTCACACGCGGTAGACGCGGCGTCAACAAGTGACGCACAAGGGATTGACGTCCTTGCTGACAAGCAGTCTTATAAGTCGTGACCGCGGGTAACAGCGGCCCGTACGACGAGGTGGGACAGCGATGACGACGGTGACGGAAGCCGATGTGCTGCGCGACGCTCTCGGCCTGCTCAAGGACCGGGAGCAGGTGGCCGAGCGGCTGCTCGACTCCTCCGCCAAGCACTCCTTCGACCCGGACAGGGAACTGGACTGGGACGCTCCCTACGAGGACGGCAAGTGGTTCTGGCCGCCGGAACTGGTGTCGCTGTACGACACGCCGCTGTGGAAGCGGATGAGCGAGGAGCAGCGGATCCTGCTCTCGCAGCACGAGGCCGCGGCGCTCGCCTCGCTCGGCATCTGGTTCGAGATCATCCTGATGCAGCTGCTGGTCCGGCACATCTACGACAAGCCGGCGACGAGCGCGCACGTGCGGTACGCGCTCACCGAGATCGAGGACGAGTGCCGGCACTCCAAGATGTTCGCCCGGCTGATCGCGCACGGCGGGACGCCCTGGTACCCGGTCAGCCGGGTGCACCGGAACCTCGGCCGCCTCTTCAAGACGATCTCGACGACGCCGGGATCCTTCACCGCCACCCTCCTCGGCGAGGAGATCCTGGACTGGATGCAGCGGCTGACCTTCCCCGACGAGCGGGTGCAGCCGCTGATCCGCGGAATCACGCGCATCCACGTGGTCGAGGAGGCCCGCCACGTCCGCTACGCGCGCGAGGAGTTGCGCCGCCAGATGCTGACGGCGCCGCGGTGGTCGCAGGAGTTCACGCGCGTCTCGTCCGGAGAGTTCGCCCGCGTCTTCTCGGTCGCCTTCGTCAACCCCGAGGTCTACACCAACGTGGGCCTGGACAAGCAGGAGGCCATGGCCCAGGTGAAGGCGAGCGGGCATCGCCGGGAGGTCATGCAGACGGGCGCGAAGCGGCTGACGGACTTCCTGGACGACATCGGGGTGCTGCGGGGCGTGGGGCGGCGCCTGTGGAGGTCCTCGGGCCTGCTGGCCTGACGGCGGGCCCGTCCGGCGCCGCACCGGCACGGCCGGAAAGGGGCCGCGCGTGCGCTTGCGGGGCGGTCGCGGCTCCTGTCGGGTCCCCCTCGCCGCGACCGCGCGATTACGCTGCGGACATGACCTCCGAGGCCCCCACCCGCGCGTACCGTCGGCTCAGCGTCGAGGAGCGGCGCAGCCAGCTGCTCGGCGCCGCGCTGTCCCTGTTCGCGCACCGCGCCCCCGAGGAGGTCTCGCTGGACGACGTGGCCGAGGCCGCCGGCGTCTCGCGCCCGCTCGTGTACCGCTACTTCCCGGGCGGCAAGCAGCAGCTGTACGAAGCCGCCCTGAGATCCGCGGCGGAGGAGCTGCAGAAGTGCTTCGACGAGCCGCGGGACGGTCCCCTCCTGCCCCGGCTGAGCCGGGCCCTCGACCGCTACCTCGCCTTCGTCGACCAGCACGACGCCGGCTTCAGCGCCCTGCTGCAGGGCGGCAGCGTGGCCGAGACGTCCCGCACCACCGCCATCGTGGACGGGGTCCGGCGGGCCGCCGCCGAGCACATCCTCGGCCACCTCGGCGCCGAGGAGCCCGGGGCGCGGCTGCGGATGACCGTACGCATGTGGATCACGGCCGTGGAGGCCGCCTCCCTCATCTGGCTCGACGAGGACAAACAGCCGCCGGTCGGCGAGTTGCGGGACTGGCTGGTGGAGCAGTTCGTCGCCTGCCTGGTGGCCACGGCGGGGCGCGACGCCCAGACCGCCGCCGTGGTGCGGGACGCCCTGGCCCTGGAGAGCGCGGAGGGACCGGCCGGTGCGCTGGTGCGGGGCGTACTGCCCGTGGTGGGCGGCGCCGGCCATCTGCTGTGACCCGGCGACGCGCCGGGGACCCCTCCCCCCGCGCGGAGGAGACTGGTGCCGTGAAGAGCCAAGACACCCCCTTCGTAGGCGGTCCGCTGGACGGGCGCGTCCTTCCGGTCCTGCTCGGCCCGACCGGCCATCCGCCGAAGACGTACCGCGTCCCGGTCCCGGACCCGGCCGGCGGCCCGCCGACCGTGCTCGTCTACCGGCGTGTCGAGGCGGGCCGGGGCAGCACCCTCCGTCTCCACCCGGGCTGGAGGTACGAGTTCGACCCCGAGGGCGACGGCGGCCGGCGCCCCCGTCTGCGGTGGCCGAACCCGCGCCGGAAGCCAGGCGCCACGCCGGGCGGCGCCGCGGAAGCCTCCGACGAGTGACCTCCCGAGTGACCTCCCTGGGCCGAACCGACCACGCCGCGGGCGCCCGGGACGCACACGACGGATCCTGCCGGTGCGAGGTGGACCCCCCACCCCGCGCACCGGAGGTGATGTCATGTCAGGACGGCTGCTCCGCCAGGCCTGCACGGCGGCGGTGACCGCCGCGGCGGCCCTGCTCGCCCCCGGACCCGCGACGGCCGCCGCGGGTCCGGGCACCGGCTCCGACTCCGGCCGGCGACCGGAGACCCGCTCGGTCTCCAAGCTTCTGACGGACCTCCAGCAGAGGTACCGGCGGGCCGAGCGGGCCACCGAGGCGTACAACGCCACCACAGAGAAACTGAAGAAGCAGCGGGCCGAGGTCGCGCGGCTCGACGGGCAGCTCACCCGGGCCCGGCTCGCCGTGCACAGCAGCCGCGGCGAGATCGGCCGGCTCGCCCGGCAGCAGTACCGCACCAGCACGGAGATCTCCCGGTACGTCCGCCTGCTGCTCTCCCGCGATCCGCAGCACGCGCTCGACGAGGGGCATGTGATCGGGCAGTTGGCGCGGGGACGGGCCGGGACCCTGCGCCGCCTGGCGGGCGCCGAGAAGCAGGCCGGCGAGCTGGCCCGCACGGCGCGCGCGGCCCTCGACAGGCAGCTCGCCCTCGCCAGGCGGCAGAAGACGGAGCAGGACACCGTCCGCAGGCAGCTGAAGGACATCGAGAAGCTGATCGCCTCGCTCAGCGCCGGACGGCTCGCCGAGCTGGCCGACTTCGAGCGCGGCGGGGCCGCGGCGGCACAGCGGAGATTTCTGGCCTCCGGCGCGCTCAGCGGGGAGCGGGCACCCACGGAGGCGGGCCGCAGGGCGCTGCGGTACGCCGTCGGGCAGATCGGCAAGCCGTACAAGTGGGGCGCCGAGGGACCGAGGTCGTACGACTGCTCGGGACTGACCTCGCGGGCCTGGAAGCACGCGGGGCTGGCCGTCCCGCGGACCAGCCAGGAGCAGTGGGCCCGGCTGCGGCACGTGCCGCTGAAGGACCTGAGGCCCGGGGACCTGGTGGTCTACTTCCCCGAGGCCACGCACGTCGCCCTGTACCTCGGGGACGGCATGGTCGTCCAGGCGCCGCGGCCGGGAACCACGATCAAGGTGTCCCCGATCGCGTCGTACCCCGTACTCGGAGCGGTACGTCCGGACCCCGGCGGGGAGCCCCTGCGGCACTACGTCCCGCCGCGGCTCCCGCTGTGAGCCCGCCACCCGAAGGCGCGGCGGACGAGGCGGATTGAGTCCGCATCAGATGCCCCCGTCATGCGACACGCGCGCGAGTGCACCCGACCGGCCCTGCCGTATCACTCCTCGGCCATACCCGATATGACAGTAAAAGTGGCCTTCAGTACGTTCGTCGAAGGTCGGCTGTCCAGCCGACGTCTTCAAGACCGAGAGAAGTGACATGCCCACGCGTACCTTCGTTGTGGCCGCCGCCGTAGTGGGCGCCGCGGCCCTTGCCACCACCGGCATCACCTACGCCTCGATCGCCGATTCCAGCGAGAGCGCCACGTCCGGCCACCGGTCGACCGCGTCGGTCCAGCCGTCGGCACAGCGACCGGCCTCCACCTCCCCACCCCTCGGTGACGGCACCGCACACGGGCAACGGGACGACCACCGTCAGCAGGGCCACAGCCAGCAGGGCCACAGCCAGGCAAGCAGCCCGCAGCAGGGCCACGGCCAGGAGAACGGCGGCCAGGGGGGCCGCAACCGGGAGGGCCGCGACGGAGACGGCCGTGACGGCGGGCGTGACGGCGGCCGCGGATACGGCGGCGGCCACGGCCACGAGGACTGGGGAAGGATCTACTTCAACGACCGGACCTACTCCGCCCACACGGACGGCTGCGTCACCGCGGCCAGCGGCCTGGGCTCCAGCAGCTTCAGCGTCTTCAACGACAGCCGTATGGTCATCGAGATCTTCCGCGGCTTCACCTGCGACAACGGCGCTCCCGTCGCCACGGTCGGCCCCCACGGCACGGGCTACGGCGTCGTGACCCGTACCGTCCACAAGGGCGTCTTCGGCGACGACGGCGTCGTGGGAAGCTTCCGGGTGATCGACCAGGACGACTGGTGACCGTGCCGCCCGGAGTATCCGGAAACCCCGGCCCGCCGGAATCGGGCCGGTGGCTCCGGTGTACGACGACAGACCGTCAGGCCCCCGAGACCGACGCCAGGTACGCCTCCGCCTTCTCGGGCTCGTAGAAGTAGTCCTCGAAGTCGGCCGGGTTGTTGAAGCCGTTGGCGAAACGGTCCGCGACCGGCTGCAGGGCGCCCGCCGCGCCGATCAGGTTGAGGACGTGCTCCGGCGGCACGCCCAGCATCGCGTTCGTCCACTTGGTCACATGCCGGGCCGTGTCCCAGTAGCGGTCGAACGTCTGCCGCATCCAGACCTCGTCGAACTCCTTGTCGCCGTGTTCCAGGATCGAGGCGAGGTACGCGGCGGCGCACTTGGCGGCCGAGTTGGCGCCCTGGCCGGTGACCGGGTCGTTCGCCACCACCACGTCCGCGACACCCAGTACCAGGCCGCCACCGGGAAGGCGGCCCACGGGGTTGCGCACGGTGGGGGCGTACCGCCCTGACAGCGTGCCGTTCGCGTCGGTCAGTTCCACCTTGGTGGCCCGCGCGTACTCCCAGGGTGTGAACCGCTCCATGAGCTCCAGGGTCAGGGACAGGTGCTCACCCGGGTCCTTGACCCCGTTGAAGACGTCGAGCGGGCCGCCGGGGACGCCCTCCCAGAAGAGGATGTCCGCGCGCCCGGAGAGGGTGAGGGTCGGCATGACGAAGAGCTCGCCCACGCCCGGGACCAGATTGCAGCGGACCGCGTCGAACTCCGGGTGCTCCGGGCGCGGGCCGAGGCCGTGGACGTAGGCGACCGCGAGGGCCCGCTGCGGCTCGCTGAACGGGGAGCGCGAGGCGTCGCGGCCGAACATCGACACCAGCTCGCCCTTGCCCGCCGACACCAGCACCAGGTCGTAGGCGCGGGAGAAGTAGTCGAGGTCGGAGACCGCCGCCCCGTGGATCACCAGCTGGCCGCCGCGCTGGGCGAACGTCTCCATCCAGCCGGCCATCTTCAGCCGCTGGTCCACGGACTGCGCGTACCCGTCGAGGCTGCCCACCCAGTCGATCACGCGCTGCGACTCGGGACCCGCCACGGAGACGCCGAGCCCCTCGATGTCCGGAGCCTGGGACTCCCAGAAGTTGAGCTGCAGGTCGCGCTCGTGCTGCAGCGCCGTGTGGAACATGCACTGCGTCGACATGACGCGGCCGGAGCGGATCTCGTCCGCGGTCCGGTTGGACATCAGGGTGACCTCGTACCCGTTCGCCTGGAGGCCGAGGGCGAGCTGGAGTCCGGACTGGCCGGCTCCGACGACGAGTATCTTCCGCATGCGGGGGGTTCTCCTACTCGGGGGTGACGTCCAGCGCGTGGCCGACGAGGGCGAGGAGAGTCTCGACCACCGAGATCCGGCGGCGCGCGTCCATGATCATGACAGGTATGTGTGCGGGTATGGTGAGGGCCTCACGCACGTCCTCGGGTTCGAACCGCTCGCTGTCGTCGAAGTGGTTGACCGCGACCACGTACGGCAGACCGCTGCTCTCGAAGTAGTCGAGCGCCGGGAAGCAGTCCGCGAGCCGCCGGGTGTCGGCCAGGACGACCGCGCCGATCGCACCGCGCACCAGGTCGTCCCACATGAACCAGAACCGCTGCTGGCCCGGCGTACCGAAGAGGTAGAGCACCAGGTCGTCATCGAGCGTGATGCGCCCGAAGTCCATGGCCACGGTGGTGGTGAGCTTCTCCGGCGTCCCGGTGAGGTCGTCGGTCTCCTGGCTGGCCTCGGTCATCAGCGCCTCCGTCTGGAGGGGCGTGATCTCCGAAACGGCGGTCACCAGGGTGGTTTTGCCGACGCCGAAGCCGCCCGCCACCACGATCTTCGTGGCGATCGGAGCGCGCGTGCGGTCCGTCTGCCATGCCTGCAGGTGCTCCTCTTCGTCGAGGAGCGGGGAGACGCCCGGGGAGGCGTCAGAGACGACGGAGTCCACTCAGCACCCTTTCCAGCAGAGCGCGGTCCGGCTGTCCAGGGCCGTGACCGGTTCCGTACACACGGATCTTTCCCTGGTCCGCGAGATCGCTCAGGAGAACGCGGACCACCCCGAGCGGCATCTTCAGCAGTGCCGCGATCTCCGCCACCGTGCGCATGCGGCGGCAGAGTTCGACGATGGCCCGCATCTCCGGCATCACTCGGGCGGCCAGTGAACCTCCCCCAGTACCCAACGTCTGGGAGGTGCCCCCAGTCAGCTCGCGCCGTTCCTCGGGGGCCTCCAGTGCCGCCACGAACGTCTCGACGAGCAGGACGTGGCCGAAGCGGGTGCGGCCGCCGGTGAGCGAGTAGGGGCGCACCCGGGCGGGCTTGCGGTCGCCGCCGCGGACGGGGAGCTTCCCCGGTGTGCTGTTCATCGGGCGCTCCCCGCCGAATCGGCCTCCAGGGACCTGCGCAGCTCGCTGCGGAGTTCGGGCGTCAGGACGTGTCCGGCACGGCCGACGAAGAGCGCCATGTGGTACGCCACCACGCTCATGTCGCAGTCCGCGGAGCCGTGCACGCCGAGCAGCGAGCCGTCGCTGATCGACATGACGAACAGGCTGCCCTCCTCCATCGCGACCATCGTGTGCTTGACCCCGCCGAAGTCCATCAGCTTCGCGGCCCCGACGGTGAGGCTGCCCACGCCGGAGACGATGGTGGCGAGGTCGGCGGAGGATCCCCGGGGGCCGCTGGGCCTGTCGGCGGCGGTGCCACCGCCCGAGCCGGTTCGAGTGTGGTGGAGGCCGGGGTCCGACGAGAGCAGGAGCAGACCGTCGGAGGAGACCACCGCGACCGACAGCAGCCCCGGCACCTCCTCGACGAGGTTCGTCAGCAGCCAGTGCAGGTTGCGAGCCTCACTGCTCAGTCCGAAGGTACTGGGCGCGGTCAACTGCTTGCCTCCTCGACTGTGCCCCCCGATGCTTCTACGTCCGGTGCGGTGCCGGGTGGTGCGGTGTCCGGCGCCGCCGTGGACCGGTGCGCGCCCGCCCTCGTCTCGCCCGTCCGCTCGGCGCTCTCCGACTCGGCGTGGCGGTAGCCCTCCGTGGCGCCGCGGTGGAACCCGCCGAGCCTGCGGCGCAGCGCCTCGGCGTCCACACCGCGGGCGCGCGTCCGCGGGGCCTCGGCCGACGCGGTGATCCTGGGGGTGCGCTTGGGAAGGCCCTTGGCGGTGAGCCGGGGGGCGTCCGGCTCCTCGGCGGCGTGCGCGCCGTCCGGGGCCGACCGCGGCCGGCCCTGGTCAGGGGCGCGTTCGTGGACGTCGGGGCCAATGGCGTACGGGTCGACCGTGGACTGGGCGGGGATGTCGACGGCGGGAGCGGGAGCGGGTTCCTCCGGCCGCGGTGACGGCAGCAGCAGCTCCATCGTGGTCTCGGGGCCGGGCACCGGTGCGGGCTCGGCGGTGGACGGCGCCGGGTACGCGACCCGGCCGGAAGGCTCCTCGTGTGCCGGGGCGCCGGCGTCCCCCGTCCGCCCGTCCGCGTACAGGAGACCCTCGCCCCGTGCGGTCTCGCCGCGTACGAGGCCCCGGTCCCCCGCGGGCTCGCTCGCCCCCGCCGGCCCGGTGTCCCGCACCGGTCCGTCGCCGCGGACGCCGTCGTCGCCGCGGACGCCGTCGTCGCCGCCGTCGTGCTCGCGCACGGCCTGTTCCGCCGCCGCGATCAGCGGGTCCTCGTCACCCGTCGGCTCCGGCACGGTGATCCGCGCACGAGCGCTCAGGACGTTCGCGTTCGCCTCCGCGTCGGCGCCGGGCAGGGACGGGGAGGGCGCGTCGCCATGGACCGGGGCCGCGGCGGGTGCGGCGGCCGCCGGGGTCTCGGCGAGCAGGGTGCCGGGCAGGACGACGACCGCCGCGACACCGCCCTGCTTCTGTTCGCGCATCTGGACGCGCACGCCGTGCCGGTGGGCGAGCCGGGCCACCACATACAGGCCGAGCCCGAGGCCCTCGCCGCCCTCCTGGTCGTAGGAGACGTCCGGGTCGAACTCGGCGAGCCGCGTGTTGAGCCTGCTCATCCGCTCCGTCGACATGCCGATGCCCTCGTCCTGGACGGAGAGCATCACATCGCCGTTCTCCAGGAGCCAGCCCGAGACCTCGACGGGGACGTCCGGCGGCGAGGACGAGGTGGCGTTCTCCAGGAGTTCGGCCACCAGGTGTGACAGGTCGTCGGCGGCGAAGCCCGCGATGTGGGCGTGCGGCGGCAGGGCGGCGATCCGGACGCGCTCGTAGCGCTCGATCTCGCTGACCGCGGCACGCACCACGTCGACGAGCGGCACGGGCCCGGCGTGCTGCTGGACGTGCTCGGCGCCTGCCAGGACGAGGAGGTTCTCGCTGTGGCGGCGCATGACCGTGGCCAGGTGGTCGAGCTTGAAGAGCGTGGACAGCCGCTCCGGGTCCTGCTCCCGCTCCTCCAGGCCCTCGATGACGGTGAGCTGGCGCTCGACCAGGCCGAGGGTGCGCAGGGCGAGGCTGACGAAGGTGGAGTGGATGCTGTGGCGGACCTGCTCCAGGTGAGAGGCCGCCTCCGTGAGGTCGGTGCGCAGCTGGGCGCGCTCGTCGGCCATGGTCTGCCGCTGGCCGACGAGGTGCTTGCGGTCGGTCTCCAGCGTGGAGAGGCGCTCCTGGAGGGCGACGGCGTGCGCGTGCAGGGCGTTGACGGAGCGGACGACCTGGGCGAACTCGTCGTTGCGCCCGGTGAACTTCACCGGTTCCTCGGCGGCTGGGTCGGCGGCCACCCGGGCCGAGCCGAGACGGAGGACGGCGAGCGGGCGGGTGAGGCTGCGGGCCATGGCCATGGCGATGCCGACGGCCAGCAGCATCAGCGCCCCGAGGAGGGCGATACGGATCTCCAGCGCGGTGACATCGTCGTCACGCAGCTGCGCGAGGTCCTTGCTGCGGCGCTCGTAGAGGGATGCCTCGACGCCGCGCATCAGGTCGACGCGGGCGGACAGGACCGCGTCGACCTTGCGGGCGCTGTAGCCGAGTTCCTTGTCGGAGAGGGTGGGCCGGTCGGCGAGGCCCTTGAGGTACTTCTCGGCGGAGGTGACCTCGGGGCCGGTGACCGTGGAGTCGTAGGAGTCCTTGGCCGCCGGGGGCGCGGTGTCGCGGAAGTCGGCGACGGCGGCGTCGGAGCGGACGGCGGCCTGCTGGGCGGCGGCGCTGAGCGCGTCGCGCTGCGCGGTGTCGGCGTCCGAGGAGCTGGTGGTGGTGGTCGGCAGGCCGGTGACCGGGTCGAACGTGGTCTGGGTGGTGGTCGGAATGTTCAGGGCCGCGAGGAACAGCCCGCGGGCGGCGGCGGCCTGCTGTACGGCGCTGTCGAGCTCGGCGAGGGAGTGGGCGCCGGAGCCCGCGCGGGGCGGCATCTTCTCCGCCAGCTGCTCGGCGAGGGCGTGCAGCTCGGTGATGGCGGCGGAGTACGCCTGGTGCACTTCGAGAGCGGTGCTCTTGCCGGTGAGCGCCGCTCTGCGTACGGCGGCCACGTCGTCGAGGTCCTTGCGGAGCGCGGCGGAGATGTCCGGGGTGGCGCGCAGGTCCTCGATCTGCCGGTCGACGCGGGCGCTGCGCCGCTCGGCCGGCGCCTTCGACTTGGGCCGCCCGGCGGCCACGTAGGAGGTGACGTCGTCGCGCTCGTCGGCCAGCGAGTGGGCGAGAGCCAGGGCGTCCTGGGTCTGCTCGGCCAGCGTCACCAGGTTCTGGGAGTCGTTCAGCTCACCCGAGGCGGCGATGGCGCCCGGCGCCCCGGCGCCCGCGATCGCGGCGGCGACCACGGCCACCGCGACGATCAGCCGGTTGCGCACATGGGCGGGACGGCCGCTGCCCGTGGACCCGGACGAGGCGCCCCCGTCGGGGGCCGCCGTCTGCCTGCCTGTGCGCCGAGGCCGCGTCTTCTGCACCGGTGCTCACATTCCTGACTCGTGTACCCATGGGCCCGGGTGACGTTCCGTCAACTGGGTGTCGTCCGGTACGACGCCTCCCGACCCTCCCAGTGCCGGTGGGCTGAGGTCCCGCTTCGCCTGACCCGCCACCCGAAGGAGTGAACCCCGGCAGGGAGTTGGCGGGCAAGTTCCTCCGGCGCGTACGGGCGGGCCGCGCGGCATGCTGGTTGGACGTGGGCCGCGCGCTTTGGCAGTATTCGCCGCCACGGTTCACCGGAGTCGAGCATTCCATCCCAAAACAGGCGCCTGGTCCGGAGGGTCGCACCGATCCTGCGACCGATGCCGCCCTTTCGTGGATCCTGTGAAGAGCTCGTGCAGACTGGCCGGATGCGGACTGAACTGATTTCCGAGCCCGGCGACCCGGCCCGCCCCAACGAGGACTTCGCGGCACTCGCACTTCCGGCCTCAGGACAGGGCGGAACGCTGGTCGTCCTGGACGGGGTGACTCCCCCGCCGGACGGATACGGATGCCTTCACTCCGTCCCCTGGTTCTGCACGCGGCTCGGCGGGGCACTGACCGAACTGTCCCTTTCCCACCGGGATCTGACGCTGCCGGAGGTCCTTTCGCGCGCCATTCTTCGCACCGCCGAGGCCCACGCGACGACCTGTGACCTTTCTCACCCGCGCACACCCCAGGCGACCGTGGTCCTGGCCCGCTGGGCGCGGGACGTGGTGGAGTACCTGATCCTCTCGGACTCGGCCCTCCTGGCCGAGGCCCCCGACGGCACGGTCACCGCCCTCCTGGACGACCGCCTCACCCGCCTCCCGCGCGCCCGTCTGGCCACGGACGCGATCGTGGACGCCACGGTCCGCAACAAGGAGGGCGGATTCTTCACGGCGGCCGCGGACCCCTCGGTGGCGGAGCGCGCGGTGGCCGGCGAGCTGCCCCGGGCGGCCGTGCGCGCCCTCACCGCGCTGACGGACGGCGCCACCCGCTGGACCGAGAGGTTCCACGAGGGCGACTGGGCGGACCTGTTCACGTTCGTCCGCAAGGAGGGGGCGGCTGCGCTCGTGGAGCGCGTACGGGTGCTGGAGACCGCCGACCGCGAGCAGGGGGCCCACCCGGGCCGCGGCAAGGCGCACGACGACGCGACGGCGGTCTACGTGGAGCTGTGAGGGACCCGGACGCCGGGCCCGGACTTCGGATCCCGAGCCCCGGGGGCTACTTCTCCATGCTCAGGTTCAAATGGTGCAGCAGTCGCGCCAGCTCGGCCACCTCGCGCCGGTCCCAGTGGGCGAGCTGACGCACGTAGCGGGCCCGGCGGGCCTCGCGGACCCGGCCGACGCGGCTGCGGCCCTCGTCGGTGAGGTGGACGAGCCAGGCGCGGCCGTCGGCCGGGTCCGGTTCCCGGGCGACCAGCCCGAGGTCCTCCAGCGCCCGCAGCTGGCGGGACATGGTGGCCTTGCCGACGCCGATGTAGGCCGCGAGTTCCGTGGCGCGCTGGCGGCCGCCCTCGTCGAGCCGTGCGAGCAGTCCGTACGCGGCCGACTCCAGGTCCGGGTGCACCTCGCGGGCCATCTCGCCCTGGCTGGCGCGGGCTCGCCGCAAAAACACCGTCAGCTCGCGCTCCAGCGACAGGAAATCCCGGTCCGCGTCGCCGGCCGTGGCGCCGGTCCTCCCGGCGCCGTCCGGGGCTTCTCCGGTCCGGTTCATACCACTTCCCGGCGCGCCGGATCCGACCGGACGGCCCTCGCCCTTTCCGCCGTTGTGCACGTCAGCACCCCAACCCGGTTTCCCGATTCTGAAAGTTTCCGCCACGCACGGCCGTTGCCGCAGCTCCGTCAGTATTTCGCAGGCATAGACCAACGGCGGCCCCCGGCCCCCCTTCCCAGCCCGCGGTCTACGTGCGTAGCTTCCTTGCCGGAAAGCAATGGCATGCTCACGCCAACGACACGGGCGCACTTCCCACACCCCGGCGCGGGCATGGCGGACCATTCCCCCACCGAGCTCCACCGAGCCCTTCGGAGGCACGTATGCCCGTGCACAGACCCGGCACGGTCCGGCGCCCGCGCCTGTTCGCGGCCGGAATCCTGCTCGCCGCGTTCTCCCTCCTGTTCACCCTCCCGGCCCACGCCGCCGGCGCACCCGCCCGCGGCAGCGCGTACATGGGCATGGGCGTCCTCGCGCACGACGGCCGTGACGGCACGCCCAGCATCGCCGCCGTCACACAGACCGAGGGCGTCGACGTCGCCAGCTACCAGGGCAACGTCGCCTGGTCGACCCTGTGGAACAGCGGCGTCAAGTGGGCCTACACGAAGGCCACCGAGGGGACGTACTACACGAACCCGTACTTCACCCAGCAGTACGACGGCGCGTACAACGTCGGCATGATCCGCGGCGCGTACCACTTCGCGACCCCCGACACCACGAGCGGCGCCGCCCAGGCCGACTACTTCGTGGACCACGGCGGCGGCTGGTCCCGCGACGGCAAGACGCTGCCGGGCACGCTGGACATCGAGTGGAACCCCTACGGGGCGGCCTGCTACGGCAAGTCGCAGAGCGCGATGGTCGGCTGGATCGGCGACTTCCTCAACCGGTACAAGGCGCGCACCGGCCGGGACGCCGTGATCTACACCGCCACCAGCTGGTGGACCCAGTGCACCGGCAACTACGGCGGCTTCGCCTCGGCCAGCCCGCTGTGGATCGCCCGCTACGCCTCCGACCCGGGCACACTGCCGGCCGGCTGGTCGTACCAGACGATGTGGCAGTACACGTCCACCGGCCCCACGGTCGGCGACCACGACAAGTTCAACGGCGCCTACGACAGGGTGCAGGCACTGGCCAACGGCTGACGGTACCGACGGTCGGCGACTGACGGCCGACGACCGACAGCTGACGGCCGACGGCTGACGGCTGACGGCCCGCGACTGACGGACCGACGGCCGGCACGCGGGAAGGCCCGGGTCTCCCTCACGGAACCCGGGCCTTCCCTGTCCGGTGCCCGCGGTCCGGGCCCGCGGGGGACGGACGGCGTCACGCCGCCACCAAAACCTCCGGCGCCGCCTCACCGGCGGCCGGCGCGAGCGCCAGCTCCAGGACCTGACGGACGTCCGTGACGGCGTGGACGTCGAGCCGGTCCAGCACCTCGGCCGGGACGTCGTCCAGGTCCGGCTCGTTGCGTTTCGGGATGATGACGGTCGTGACGCCCGCCCGCTGCGCGGCGAGCAGCTTCTGCTTCACCCCGCCGATGGGCAGCACCCGGCCGGTCAGCGAGACCTCGCCGGTCATCGCCACGTCCGTACGGACCAGACGGCCCGACAGGAGCGAGGCAAGCGCGGTCGTCATGGTGATGCCCGCACTCGGACCGTCCTTGGGGACCGCGCCCGCCGGGAAGTGGATGTGCACGCCCCGGTCCTTCAGGTCGCCGACCGGCAGCTCCAGTTCGGCGCCGTGGGAGCGCAGGAAGCTCAGCGCGATCTGGGCCGACTCCTTCATCACGTCGCCGAGCTGACCGGTGAGGGTCAGCCCCGCCGCGCCCGTCTCCGGGTCGGCCAGCGACGCCTCCACGTAGAGGACGTCACCGCCCGCGCCGGTGACCGCGAGACCGGTGGCCACTCCGGGGACGGCCGTGCGCCGCTCCGCCGGGTCCTGGGCGGACTCGGGCACATGGTGCGGACGACCGATCAGCCCGCGCAGATCCTCGTCCCGGACCGTGAACGGCAGCTCCCGCTCACCCAGTTCGTGCTGGGCGGCGACCTTGCGGAGCAGGCGCGCGATCGAGCGCTCCAGGTTCCGCACACCCGCCTCGCGGGTGTACTCACCGGCGAGTTTGCGCAGCGCGCCCTCGTCGATCGTGATCTCGTCCTTGTCCAGACCCGCCCGCTCCAGCTGGCGCGGCAGCAGGTGGTCGCGGGCGATGACGATCTTCTCGTCCTCCGTGTAGCCGTCGAGGCGGACCAGCTCCATACGGTCGAGAAGTGCCTCCGGAATGGCTTCGAGGACGTTCGCGGTCGCCAGGAACACGACGTCGGACAGGTCGAGTTCGACCTCCAGGTAGTGGTCCCGGAAGGTGTGGTTCTGGGCCGGGTCCAGCACCTCCAGCAGGGCGGCCGCCGGGTCGCCGCGGAAGTCGGAGCCCACCTTGTCGATCTCGTCCAGCAGGACCACCGGGTTCATGGACCCGGCCTCCTTGACCGCGCGGACGATCCGGCCGGGCAGCGCGCCCACGTAGGTGCGCCGGTGGCCGCGGATCTCGGCCTCGTCGCGCACGCCGCCGAGCGCGACCCGGACGAACTTCCGCCCCATGGCGTGCGCGACGGACTCCCCGAGGCTCGTCTTGCCCACGCCGGGCGGGCCGACGAGCGCGAGCACGGCGCCTCCGCGCCGCCCGCCGATCACCCCGAGACCCCGGTCGGCGCGCCGCTTGCGCACCGCGAGGTACTCGGTGATCCGCTCCTTCACGTCCTCCAGGCCCGCGTGCTCGGCGTCCAGAACGGCCTTGGCGCCGCGGATGTCGTAGCTGTCCTCGGTGCGCTCGTTCCAGGGCAGTTCGAGCACGGTGTCGAGCCACGTGCGGATCCACGATCCCTCGGGGGACTGCTCGCTCGCCCGCTCCAGCTTGTCGACCTCCTTGAGAGCGGCCTCGCGGACCTTCTCCGGGAGATCGGCGGCCTCGACACGCGCACGGTAGTCGTCGGACTCCTCGCCCTCCTCGGTGTCGCCGTTCAGCTCGCGCAGCTCCTTGCGGACGGCTTCCAGCTGGCGGCGCAGCAGGAACTCGCGCTGCTGCTTGTCGACGCCCTCCTGGACGTCCTTGGCGATGGACTCGGCGACATCCTGCTCGGCGAGGTGGTCGCGCAGCCGCTGGGTGGCGAGCTTCAGCCGGGCGACCGGGTCGGTGGTCTCCAGCAGCTCCACCTTCTGCTCGGTCGTCAGGAACGGCGAGTAGCCCGAGTTGTCGGCGAGCGCGGAGACGTCGTCGATCGCCTGGACGCGGTCCACGACCTGCCAGGCCCCGCGCCTCCTCAGCCAGCTGGTGGCCAGGGCCTTGTACTCCTTGACCAGTTCGCCCACGTGTCCCGGCAGGGGCTCGGGCACGCTCTCGTCGACCCGGGTCCCCTCGACCCACAGCGCGGCACCCGGCCCCGTGGTGCCCGCACCGATCTTCACCCGTCCGCGGCCGCGGACGAGGGCGCCCGGGTCGCCGTCGGCGAGTCGGCCGACCTGCTCGACGGTGCCGAGCACACCGGTGCTCGCGTACGTCCCGTCGATGCGTGGGACCAGGAGAACCCTGGGCTTTCCGGGCTCGGACCGAGCGGCGGCCTGCGCCGCCTCCACCGCCGCGCGCACCTCGGAGTCGCTCAGGTCCAGCGGAACCACCATCCCGGGCAGTACGACCTCGCCGTCGAGCGGCAGCACGGGCAGGGTGAGCGGTGTGGACGTCGAAGCCATGATCTCCCCTTCGGCAGTCAAGTTGAGCTATGCCGACTCAATGCAGCACGCGATTCGATTGTTCCCCAAGGGGTGTTCGCTAGGAGCGATCGCTCCGTCGAATTGCGCGAGCGGCCGCGCTGCGGGCCCGGGTCCCGTCCGGATCGAGGCCACCCCGGCCCACCGCCGCAGGGGCCCGGGACGCCCGGTCGTGCGCGCGGAGTCGGCGGGCCGGACACCGGGAACCATGGGCGCCACCGCCCCGTGACGGGGCGAACGGCCGCCCGGGAGGGAGCCGTTGCCCGCTCATGCGCCGGCCGGGATCACCCGGCCGCGGCCGAGGCGGCGGCCCGAGGGCCCGTCCGCCGCCACCGCCGTACCAGCGGCCACGTCGCGATCCCGATCGCCAGGGACAGCAGATGGCCCCAGTCGGTCAGCGGATCCGTGCGCGCGATCAGGTCCTCCAGCAGCAGCCCGCCGTACCCGACGAGCACCGTCCAGCGCAGCCCGGGCCGCAGAAGGCCCGTCAGGGCGCCGAGGCAGGCCGCGACGCCGAAGCTGATGCCGTAGTCGAGGCGGTGCAGCGAGCTGTCGGGAAGGCGGCCCGCCAGCACCGCGAGACCCACCGGGACCTCGGTGGCCAGGGTCGCCAGCACATGGCCGAGCAGGAAGACGACGGCCGTGCGCGCACCTCCCGTACGCCGTTCCAGCGCCGTCAGGACGAACAGGAAGGCGAGCGCGTACGCCGAGGTCACCCCGCCGGCGATCCACAGCGCACTGGCGATCAGCACCCGCAACGGGCTGTGCGTCAGATGGGCCACGTCGGTGCTGGATTCTTGGTACAGGGTGTGCGCGAGCGACGGGTCGGCGAACTCGGCGAACAGGGACGTCGCGACGAGCACGACGGCGTATCCGAAGGTGAACGGCGTGCCGGTGGGCGTCGGCAGGAGCCGCCAGGGGCGTGGGAGCGTCCCGGGGGGCGGGGCCTTCGCCACGGCAGGTGCCGGGGCGGGCGGAGCCACGCGCTGGCGCGGCATGCCGTCCAGCAAGCGGGCCCCGCTCCGGAGGGCGTGAGCGTGGCATCAGCCGCCGAGACCGTACGTTCCACAGCGCGGCGCTCCTTCCGTCACACCCCACCCTCGGCGCCCCACGGGTCACTGTCCATGACCGACGCCACGCGGGACGCGATTCACAGCGACTTCCCACCTGAGCCGGGCGTCCGGCGGGCTCGCGCCCGAACAGCGGTTCACGCCTGCGACGCCCGGTCGGGGGTGCGCGGCGCGGACGCTGCCGGCCGCTACGGCCCCGGCCCGCGCGCCGCGACGTGTCGTCGGGGCACCCCCGCGCCGACGGGGGCCCGGAAGGAGTGCGGGCCGCCCGCCCGTCGCCGGTGGCCGCCCGGGCC
>NZ_JBHUDX010000107.1:0-4305 GCF_042678285.1 Streptomyces caeni | reverse complement strand
CGCCGTCCTGGCCGAGGGCGGCGCGCCCGACGCCCTCGCGCCCCAGGTCGCCGCGGCCCTCGGCGAGGAGGCGGACGCGCGGCTGCGCGCGGACCCGTGGCGGCTGCTGCGGATCCCGGGGGTGCGGCCCGAGCAGGCCGACGCCTTCGCCCGGGCCCTGCTCGGCCCTCAGTGCCGCCCGGAGGACGAGCGGCGGACCCGCGCGGTCACGGTCTGGCTGCTGGAGCAGGCGGCCCTCGCGGGGCACACGGCGCTGGAGGCCCCGGCTCTCAGGGCCGCGCTGTCGCAGCGCTCGGTGCCGGACCCCGACGCGGCGGTGCGGAGCACGATCGCCGAGGGCGAGGCCCTCGTCTTCCAGGACGCCCTGGAGCCCGCCGCGCCGGGCGGCGACGCGGAGGAGGCGGAGGAGAACCGCCCGGTCCGCGTGCTGATCGGCCTGGAGCGGTACGCGCTGGCGGAGGAGAGCCTCGCCGACGGACTGTCCAGGCTGATCGACTCCGTGGCGAAGGACGACGGTTCGGCGCAGGACTGGGAGCGGGCGGCCCGGTCGGCACACGGCTCCGCGGCGGAGCTGATCCGCGCGGTCGCCGGCCACGGCCTGGTCCTTCACACGGGCGGGGAGGCGTCCCGCGTCGAGCCGGCGGCGCTGCTGTGCGCGGCGCGCGGGCTCGGGGTGCGCGCCTGGGCGGCCACGCACAGCCCGGCCGGCGGCACGCTGTTCGCGGACCTCCTCGGCAGGCTCGGCCTGCCCCGGGTTTCTCCCGGTGAGCCGGCGCCCCGGGCGGTCGCGACGGTGGCGGATCTGCTGTCCGGTGCGGACGGTCCGGGCCGGAACGCGGACGGTGCCCTGGACCTCGATCTGCTCATCGTGCTCGACGCGCCGCAGCTGGACGTCGAGACGGCGGCCCTGCTCACCGAGTCGCTGCCCGACGGTGCCCGCCTGGTGCTCAGCGGCGATCCGGGCGTGCTGTGGTCGGCCGGTCCCGGGCGGGTGTTCGCCGATGTGCTCGCCGCCCGTGTGTGCCCGCGGATCGCCTCCCGTACCCCCGATCCCGGCCCGATCGGCGAGCTGGTCTCCGCGATCGGCGTGGGCGAGCTTCCGCAGGTCGACGCGCCCGGCAAGGAGGTCGTGATCGTGCCGGTGCGGGACGCCGGGGAGGCGGTGCACCGGACCGTGCAGCTCGTCGCGGATTCGGTGCCGCGCGCGATCGGGGTCCAGCCCGAGGACACCCAGGTGATCACGCCGGGCCATGGCGGCGCGGCGGGCACGCGCGCCCTGAACGCGGCGCTGAAAGGCCGGCTCAACCCGGGTCCCGGCCGCTTCGGCGGCTTCGACCCCGGCGACCGGATCGTCTACTCCCCCGCCCCGGGGCGCACGCTGCCGGGCCACGTCGTGAGGGCCGACGCCGAGGGGCTGCACCTGGAGTGCTCCGGTGCCGGCGTCGTCGTACCGAAGGAGCGGGTGGAGCAGTCCGTGCGGCACGGATGGGCGCTGACCGCGCACCAGGCCGTGGGGCAGCGGTGGCCCGCAGTGGTCGTGGTGCTGCCCGGTGACGCGGCCCAGGCCCTCACCCGGCCCTGGGTGTACACGGCCTTCGGACGGGCGGTCGGCCATCTGTCCGTCGTGCACGGGGTGGAGCAGGCGCTGCCGCGAGCCGTGGCCGAGGTCCCGGCCAGGCCCAGGACCACCCGCCTGCCCGTGCTGCTCGGCCCCCAGGTCCCGGCGTCCGGCTGAGGCACCGGCACGGCGGACGACCGTGGCGGTCACCTGCGCGCCGGTGACCGCCGGCCCTGCCCGGCCGCTCGCCGCCGCTCCTGCGGGCCGAGCGGCCGGGTCCCTCAGCGGTCCGCGTCCAGTGGCTCCAGGTCCTCGTCGTCGTCCAGCTCGCCGTCGAACTCCGGATCTGCTCCGAGGCCCTCGTCCAGGTCGTCCTCCTCCCTCTCCTCGTCGAAGACGGCGCTGACGTCGAAGCGGCAGACGACCCGCTGCGGATCGATCTGCTCGAAGGGGTCCTCCAGCCATTCGCCCGGCTCCGCCGGTTCGTCCGCGGCCGTCACCCACAGGGTGGAGTCGCCCTCCTCCAGACCGAACTCCTTGTGCCGGGAGGCGATCTCGTCCGGTTCGAACTCCCCGAAGAGGACGCCGAGCGCTCCGTGGACCGTGCCGGCCGACGACTCCGGCGCGCTGTCCTCGTCCGCCGCCTCCACACGCTCCGCCTGTGCCAGCAGCCGCTGCGGTTCCACCACCGCGTAGTCCCGGCGGATCAGCACGCTCAGCGCGTTCGGCTCCTCGGGGCCCGTGTACGGGGGCAGCGCCTCCTCCGCTCCGGGGATCTCGAAGGGCGTGACCTCGTCGTAGCGGTCGTAGAGCAGTTCGTCGTACTCCTCGGCCGCCGCGGCCAGCTCGTTGAACGCCTCGTAGACGGCCGGGTCGTCCTCACCCGTCCTGCGCTCGACCGCGGCCAGGTGGCGGTCGAGCGCGGTCTTGACCGCCTCGGCGGCGGCGCGTACCTCGGCAGCGGTGGGCTGCGCAGCATCAGACATAGTGCAGACGCTATCCGTACCGGGCCCCAGCCCGCACAATAGATGCGATGCCGGAATACGAATTTGTCGACGTGTACGTACCGCGCGGAGTCTCCCGCAAGGACGCCACACGTCTGCTGACGGATCATGCCGAGTACGGACACTGGGAGTTGGACCGCCTGAGCCTGCTGCGGGACGGCAGCCGCAAGGTGCGGTTGCGCCGGCGGATCATCCGCCAGGTGCGCGCGACATGGTGAGCGCGGGCCGCTGAGACGGATCGGGCCCCGCGTCGGCGGGGCCCGATCCGTTCCGCACGCCGGTGGGGAAGCGGTGGCGTGCCGGCCCGGCTCGTGGGGCGCCCTCGCCGCCCCGGCGGCCTCCGGGGCGGTTACAGGCTCGCGCGCACCTTGCGGTAGAGCAGCGCACCGCCGAGCAGTGCGCCGGCGCCCGTCGGAACCAGGATCCCGAGCGGCAGGCTGCTCCCGGTGTGGGCGAGCTGGGCGGCGGAGTGCGCCCCGGGCTGGTTGGCGTGGCCGGTGCCGCCGCCCGGCTGCTGCGGGTTCCCGGGGTGGGTGGGCAGCCCGGGCTGCTCCGGCTGTCCGGGCGTGCCGGGCGGGGTGCTGCCGCNNCTCCGGGCGGGGTGCTGCCGCCGCCCGGAGGCGGCGTCCCGTGCCCGCCGCCCGGAGGCGGCGTGCCGGGCGGGGTGGTCGAGTGGCCGCCGCCCGGAGCGTTGGCGCAGTCGTTGCCGCCCGCCGCGTTGCCGAGCCCGCCGACGTCGACGCTGTTGCCGCAGACGTTCACCGGCACGTCCACCGGTACCTGCACATCGTTGCCGGAGCCGACGCCGGGCGAGTCACCGGTGTGCCCGCCCGCGTGGGCGCCGCTGCCGCCGCCGGTGTTGGCGCAGGTGGTGTTCCACGCCGGGTTGAGCAGCCCGATGACGTTCACGGTGTTGCCGCAGACGTTCACCGGGACGTGTACGGGCGCCTGCACGGTGTTGCCGGACAGCACGCCGGGCGAGCCGGCGGCCGATCCGTTCGCACCCGAGTCGGCGTGCGCGTAGCCGCCGGTGACGGCGAGGACGCCGGTCGCGGCCGCCACGGTCATCAGGCCCTTGCGGGTGACCTGTCGCATTGCTGATTCCCTGCCTTCGACTGTGTCGTGCTGGTCGTGGACCGTCCGGAACGGTCCGGTACGCGTCCTCGTGCTGCGTGCTACGTGCTGCGTGCGCGGACGCGGAGGAACCGGTCGGCCCCGGAGCGCATGGCACGCACTCCGGGGCCGACGGACTCAGACCCTCGTGGGGTGGGGCCCCTCACGGGGTGAGGCACAACGTCAGTTGTTGATGCAGGTGTTGCCGAAGGCGGGGTTCAGCAGCCCGATCACCGAGATCGTGTTGCCGCACACGTTCACCGGGACGTGCACCGGGACCTGGATGACGTTGCCGGACACGACACCCGGGGAGTGCACTGCGGCACCCTGGGCACCCGCGTCCGCGACGGCCAGTCCCGCACCGGCGAGAACGAGACCACCGGTGGCAGCCGCGGCAGCGACGACCTTCTTGATCATTCTTCCTCCTTGTTGGCAAAAGCGGTCCAAGCCTCGGACCGCATCACTTGTAACGAGGAGGGAGTAATGAGGCTACGAGCGTATCGTCGCATTCACTCGTCCTGGTCGGGCTCCGTACGCACGGGCGAATAGCGCTCGGGACGCCTCAGGACGCCTCAGGATGCCTCACGACACCTCAGCTTGACGTTTAACCTCGCAGGTCACCCGACCTGC
>NZ_JBHUDX010000106.1:10022-14448 GCF_042678285.1 Streptomyces caeni | reverse complement strand
CGAGTGCGGGTGCCCCCTGCTCGAAGAGCCTGGGGGAGCGTGCCGGGCGCCGTGGGTGCTGTGCGGGACTTTCGAAACACCCCCTAGCGGCGGCCGCCGCTCACGCGCCCCTGGAGCAGTCGCGACAGCGACGCGTGGACGTCGTCCAAGGATCGCTCCGGCTGGAACGACTGCCAGTCCAGGGCCGCCACCAGAACCATGCCGACCAGCGCGGCCGCCGTCAGCGGCACATCGATCTCCTCGCTGAACTCGCCGTTCGCCACGCCCTCGCGCAGCACGTCCTCGATGACCGCGACGACCTGCTGCCGGACCACCATGAGCGTGGACTGCCAGGCCCGGTTGGTGCGCCACAGCTCGGCCACGTACAGCTGGGTGAAGGCCGGATAGCGGGCGATGAAGCCGAGTCCCGCGCGGATCATCGCGTCCAGGGCGTCCACCCTGGTGCCGCCGGCGAGGTCCGTCTTCTCGGCCGCCTCCCGGAGGGAGGCGGTGAGCAGTCCCACGCCGTGCCGCAGCAGTTCTTCGAAGAGGACGGACTTGCTCGCGAAGTTGTAGTAGACCGTCCCCTTCGCGACCCCGGCCCGCTCGGCGATCTCGTCGACGGTGGTGGCGGAGAACCCCTGCTCCGCGATCAGGGTGACGGCTGCCTCGTAGAGCTTCTGCCGGGTCGCCTCGCGGCGGCTCGAGCCGCCTCCCGCGGCGGCGCTGCTGCGTTCCATGGTCTTGATTCTCACAGGAAAGGCCCTGTGAGAGGGCATGGACTCGGTTCCCGGCATCACAGGCTCAGCTCCGGGTGCAGCCGGTCGAGCGTCCACACCTGCATGCGGCGCGCCGACAGGGCGGTGAGCGCGAGGGCGCCCGCGGTGAACGCCGGCAGCACGGCGCACGCCTGCCACACGGGTCCGAGACCGCCGCCCGTGATGAGCCGCCTGAGTGCCTCGACGACGTAGCTCATCGGCAGGAACGGGTGGATCGCGTTGAAGAAGCCGGGACTGGTCTGCACGGGGTACGTGCCGCCCGCGGACGTCAGCTGAAGCATCAGGAGGGCGAGCACCAGGATGCGGCCCGCCGCTCCGAAGCGCGCGTTCAGCCACTGGACGAGCGCCGCGAAGCACACCGTGACCAGGAACAGGAAGCCGACCGTGCCGGCCGCGTGCACCATCCCCAGCCCGATCGCCCAGTGCAGCACCGCCATGAGGGCGGCCGTCTGCAGCACGCCCACGGCGGCCACGGGCAGCCAGCCCGCCAGTGAGATCCGCCAGGCCGAGGCGCCGGCCGCGAGCGCGCGCCGGTTCAGCGGGGGGATCAGCATGTACGCCACCATCGAGCCCACCCACAGGGACAGCGGGATGAAGTACGGGGCGAAGCCGGTGCCGTAGTTGGGCGCCTTGTGCAGGTCCCTGGAGGCGAGCTGCACCGGGTCGGACATGACCTGGGTGCGCCGGTCGCGGTCCGCCTCGTCGTAGTCGGGGATCCTGCCCGCACCGTCGTGCAGCCCGTCGGCGAGCTTCCCCGAGCCGTCCACCAGCTTGTACATGCCGCCGTTGAGGTCGATCGCGCCCGTCTTCAGCTCGCCGACGCCCGAATCGAGGTCCGCCGCCCCCGTCGTGGCGGTGCCGAGGCCGGTGTGCAGCTTCTTGGCCCCCTTGGCGACCTGGGCGGCGCCCTTGTTGAGCGCGTCCACCTTGGCGACCGCGTCGTCGAGGTCCTCGGAGAGGTGCGGCGCTGCCTTGGCCAGCGCCCGGGCCTGCCGCTGGAGGGTCTTGAGGTCCTTCCTCAGCGCCTTCGAGTCGCCGTGGTAGTCCTGCACCACGGTGTTCACGTCCTTGGCGAGCCGCGCCGCGTCCGCCGCGGCGTCCTTCGCCTTCTTGAGGTCGTCACACGCGGGGTCGGGCAGGAGCGCCTTCACGCAGCGCTTCGTGTAGACGGCGTCGAGCGTCTCGGACGCGGTGCGGGTGCCGCTTTCCGCGAGCGGCGCGGTGGCGACGAACGTGTCGAGGTGGTCGCTGATCACGCCGGCCGAATCGGCCACCAGGGTCGCGGTGTCGGCGATCTGCCTGCCGTTCTCCTTCAGGAAGGGCCGCACCTGGTCGGCCGCGCCGCCGACCCGGTCGGCCAGCGCCTGGGTGCCGTCGGCGACCTGCTGCGCCCCGTCCTGGAGGTCGGCCGCGCCCCTGTCGAGCTTCTTCACGCCGCTCGAGAGCCGTCCGCTGCCCTTCTTGGCCTCCTTGAGCCCGTCGGCGAGGTCCTTGGACCCCTTCTCCGCCTTGTTGATCCCTCCGGTGAGCCGGTCGGCACCCTTGGCGGCCCTCACGGTCGCCCCGTGGATGTCCGAGAACGAGATGAAGATCCTGTCGAGGAACGACCGCGACGCCTTCGTGGAGGCCGCCGCGCGCACCTCGTTGAACACCGTCCTGGAGATCTGCCCGACGATGTAGTTGTTCGCGTCGTTCGTGCGCACCTGGAGGGCGCCCGTCTCGGGGGAGTTCCCGGAGCTGGAGGCGATCCGCTCGCTGAAGTCGGAGGGCATGGTCAGCGACAGGTAGTAGGTGCCGTCCTCGACGCCCTTGCGGGCCTCGGCGGCGCTCACCCGGTGCCACTCGAAGGTGTCGCTCGTCAGCAGGCCCTTGACGAGGTCGTCGCCCGCGGTGACCCGCCGGCTGGCCGCCGTGGCTCCCCTGTCGTCGTTGACGAGTGCCACGGGGATGCGGTCGAGCCGCCCGTAGGGGTCCCAGAACGACCACAGGTACAGGGCGCCGTACAGCAGCGGCAGCAGCAGGAGCGCGGCCAGCGCGGCGCGCGGCAGCCTTCCCCTGCCGAACCGCCTGAGCTCAAGCGCGGCCAGTTTCGGCGAGCGCATCCGCCGTCTCCTTCTCGTCGTCTCCGCCGTCCTCGGACGGCTCGTCGGAAGTGCCCTCCGTGCCCGTGCCCCGCTCGCCGGGCACGGCGTCCCCCGGGCCTTCGCCGCCGCGGTCCGGCCGGTCGCCGTCGCCGGGGGCCGTCGACACCAGGACCGCGTCCTCGGGGGCCTCGGCGCACACCGCGAGGACCGTGGTGCCCGCCCCGGTGAGCGACCTCAACAGATCCCAGGCCGCGGCCCGTTCGGCTGCGGAAAGCTTGAGGTCCGTGTCGTCCACGGCCAGCAGGCGCGGACGGACGATCAGGGCCAGTGCCACGGACAGCCGCAGGGCCTCCAGTCGCTCCAGGTCGCGTACGGCGGTCCGGGAGCCCTTGGGCAACGCGTCCCGGTCGAGTCCGGCGGCGGCGAGCGCCGCCTCGACCCGCAGTCCCGCCTCGGCCGTCCTCTCGGCACCCGGCCGCAGCAGTGCGCGCAGGGGCACGTCGAACCGGCTGTGCAGCAGCGCCCGTTCACTCAGATGCTCCCCGACGGTCAGCGCCGGGTCGAGGTCGGTGACTCCGGGCACATGCGCGAGCGCGCTGATCCGGCGCACGGCGGCCATCTCCTTGGGCAGCCGGTGCCCACCCACCGTGGCCCGCCCCTCGGTCGGCTTCATCCGGCCGGTGAGCGTGAGCAGCAGACAGGTCCGGCCCGAGCCCGAGGGCCCCTCGACGGCGATGAGCGAGCCGGGCTCCGCATCGAGGCCGATGCCCCGGTACGCCCAGCCGCGCGGTCCCTTCAGACCGAGGTCCGCGGCACTGACGGCGACCCCGTCCGCCCTCCCTGGCACGTCCATGTCCCTCCTCGCTCCCAGGACGGCGGCGACGCCTCTCCCGATTTGAACTGACTGGTCAGTGCAAAAACTATCGTGAACCCGCATGCGAGGCAAAAGCCCAGGTCAGAACGGATTGTCAGTGGCATACCTCACGATGGGCACATACGGCCACAGTGCCGTCACGCAGACGACGGGAGGTTCGTCATGGCCAGCCACCACGCGGCCGCCGCACGCCGGCGGCGCGGCACCGGCCCTGCCCCCTCACTGACCGGCCCGGCGAGCGATGTGCACCCCGTGCTGCGCCGGGCCACGGCCCCGCCCGCCGCACTGGACCTGCTCGCTCAGGCCCGTGCCGGACTCGACGAGGCGGCCGTCCTCGAAACACCCAACGAGCGCTATGCGACGGCCCATCTGGCCGCCCTGCGCATCGCCGCCGCCGTGCTCGCCGCGCGGGGGCGCCCGGAGCCGACGGCGCGGCGCCGCGCCAGGATCAGGAGCGCCTGGGAGGTGCTCCCCGAGATAGCGCCCGAACTGACCGAGTGGTGCGCGCTGTTCGCCGCCGGAGCCCCGCGCCGCGCCCGCGCCGAAGCCGGTATCAAGGGCGCGGCCGGCGCCCGGGACGCGGACGACCTGATACGCGACGTGGCGATGTTCCTGCGCCTGGTCGAGCGGATGCTGGTGCTCCAGCCGGTGCTGCCGCAGCCGCGGCAGGAGGGGGGACGGCAGCTCCCGGACCGGCAGATCCCGGACGC
>NZ_JBHUDX010000106.1:8064-9995 GCF_042678285.1 Streptomyces caeni | reverse complement strand
CACGGCTCAGCCGGCGTCCGGGCGGGCCACTCGCGCAACGCCCCCGGCCGCCCGTGGGGGCGGTGTGGCGTTCGGCGGGCGGACAGGCCGCCGGCCGGGGCTCCGGAGGCAATAGGGTGGAGGCGCATGAGGCCTTTCGCCCTGGTACAGGGGGCCGGAAGGCAGCCCGATCGCTCCGCCGTACACCAGGCGGTGCCGCGCCGAGGAGTCAACTGCCGTGTCGGACCCGATGCGCCCGCCCGTCTCCCACCACCCTCGAACGACGTCGCTACGCTCCGACGCCTCCCGCCCCCGCGCTTCTCTCCGTACCGCCGTGGTCTGGGAGGTCCTCAAGGACGCCCTCGACCGCCGCGTCAAGGCCACGGGGCGGGAGGTGCTGGACGTCCTCGACACCGGCGGCGGCAGCGGCAAGTTCGCCGTGCCCGTCGCCCGTCTCGGCCACCGCGTCACCGTCGTCGATCCCAGCCCCAACGCGCTGTTCGCACTGGAGCGCCGTGCCGCCGAGGCCGGTGTCGCCGACCGGGTGCTGGGCGTCCAGGGCGACGCCCACGGCCTCTTCGACGTGGTCGAGCGCGGCGGTTACGACGTCGTGCTGTGCCATGGGGTCCTGGAGTACGTGGACGACCCGGCCGAGGGCGTCCGCAATGTGGTCGCCGCACTGCGCCCCGACGGCGTCCTCAGCCTGCTCGCCGCCGGCCTCGGGGGCGCCGTGCTCGCGCGGGCCCTCGCCGGGCACTTCACGGAGGCCAAGCAGGCGCTGGAGGACCCGGACGGCCGCTGGGGCGAGGGCGACCCGGTGCCGCACCGGTTCACCGCGGAGCAGCTCACCGCGCTCGTCGAGGACGCGGGTCTGCGCGTCGGCGCCGTGCACGGCGTCCGGGTCTTCGCGGACCTCGTGCCGGGGGTGCTGGTCGACACCGAGCCGGGCGCCCTGGATGCGCTGCTCAAGCTGGAGGCGGCGGCCGCCGAGGCTCCCGCGTTCCACTCCGTGGCCACGCAGCTCCACGTCCTCGGTGAGACCCAGGGGGCAGCGGGGGCTTGAGCAGCTGCCCGTGACGCGCCGCTGATCAGCGGATCGGCGGTGGATGGAGTACGCCACAGGTCACCCGATCGGGCGGTCCGCGCCGTATGATCGAGGGAGACCGCCCGGCATGACGGGTCGGCCGCTGGGGAATGGAAGCCTCAGTGGGCCGGGACGGCCATGGCGGATTCCGGTTGGCCAATTGGCGTAGAGGGGCGGGTTTCAAGGGGGCGGTTCCCTGCCTATCCTGAAGGGAACCCCCGGTCGCCCCGGCGACTGCACGATGAGGAGGACTCCGTGCCGCTCTCGGAGCACGAGCAGCGAATGCTCGAGCAGATGGAGCGAGCGCTGTACGCCGAAGATCCCAAGTTCGCGACAGCGCTTGAGGGAAGCGGGCTGCGTACGTACACCCGGCGACGGGTCTACCAGGCGGTCGCCGGCTTCCTGGTGGGTATCGCGCTCCTCATGGCCGGAATGGTCGCACAGCAGATCTGGATCAGCGTGGTGGGATTCCTCGTCATGCTGGGCTGCGCCGTGCTCGCCGTGACCGGGTGGCGCAAGGCCCCCAAGCCGGGAGAGCAGGGGGCGCCGGGAGCCCGCAGGCCGGTGCGGCAGCGGCGCTCCATGATGGACCGGATCGAGCAGCGCTGGCAGCGGCGCCGGGACGAGCAGGGCCAGTAGCTTTCCCACGGCACTCGAAGGACTGCAGGCAGGGGGCGACCACCGATGAGGTGGCCGCCCCCTGCTGCCGTCCCGGGCCGGCGCGCGTAACCTCCCGCCGCCCTGGCCCCCGGCGCCGGCAGGTCCGCTCGGCAGGTCCGATACGGACGGCCCGCCCGCACGGCCTGGGAGTGACGGGCCCGGGAAGCCCCCGGATGGATACGGCGCCGCCCGCTGCGCCCCCGGGGGC
>NZ_JBHUDX010000106.1:0-8051 GCF_042678285.1 Streptomyces caeni | reverse complement strand
GCGTCAGCCGCTCCGCTGCCCGGACAGCCGCCGCGTCAGGGCGACCCAGCGCGCCGACCAGCGAGCCTTGAGGCTCCCCCACCGGTCGCTGAGGGCCCACACGGCGCGTACGGCCGAGCGCGGCGCCAGGACCGCACGCAGCCGCGTCGGCCGGCCGGCCGTGGACCGCAGGGCCGCCCGCAGCCTGCGCACATCGTCGGCCAGCCCGGGCGCGGAGCGCGGCTGCGGGGCGAAGAGCACCTGCTCCACCGCGCCGGCCACCCGGTGCACGGCCTCGGCCGTCGCGGCGTCCAGCCGGCCGAGCCGCACGATCCGCTCGGCGGCCCTCCGCGGGGTCAGCGCGTCGTCCGGCGGTATGCCGTAGTCCCACGCCGTGTCGATGAGCTCACGCCACACGGCCAGGGCGTGCCCCACGGCGGCCTCGGCGCCCAGGTCCGTGGCAGCCCCGTCCGGCAGGACGGTCATCCCGATCCCAGCCGTGTACCCCTCACCGGCCCCGCGCTCCCCGTGACCCAGACGGGCCGGTGGGAGAGCGGACGGTGCGTGCTGCGCGGAGGCCAGTCGCAGAGACCGGCTCCTGAACCGCCACAGCATCGGCGCCAGCGGCACCGCGAGCAGGACCAGCCCGAGCAGCGTCCACGTCAGGATCTGGTACCACGGCGGTCCGCCGTCCCCCGCGGCCGCCGCGGCCGGGGAGGACTCGCTCGGGCATGCCTGGAGCTTGCGCATCGCCGGCGTGCAGCTCCTGCTCGCCGACGGCGCGGCGGACGGCGCCGTGGACGACGACAGCGACGGCCGCGGCGCGACCGGGTCGCTTCCGCTCGGTGTGTCCGACTGGGTGTACGACGGCGGCGACCCACGGTTCGGAGTCGGCTCGAAGCGGGTCCAGCCCACGCCCTCGAAGTACAGCTCCGGCCACGCGTGGGCGTCCCGCAGCCCCACCGACATCGAACCGTCCGTCTGCACGGAGCCCGGGGTGAAACCCACCGCGACCCGCGCCGGTATGCCCAGCGTGCGTGCCATCGCGGCCATCGCGAAGGAGAAGTGCACGCAGAAACCCTGCTTCTGTTTGAGGAACCGGGCGATCGCGCCCGGCCCGGTGCCGACCTGCACCCGGGTGTCGTAGGTGAACCCGCCGTTGACCGCGAAGTACTCCTGGAGCTTGACCGCCTCCTCGTAGTGGTTCGACGACCCGGCTGTGACCTGGCGGGCCGTTCGGGCCACCACCGCCGGCAGCGACGAGGGCACCCTGGTGAACTCGCGCTGCAGCGGTGCCGGCGGTGCCGGCGCCGTGGCCAGCTGGTTCGCGGTCGGCTGCACGATCAGGCTCTTCACGTCGTACTGCACGCCCCGTGTGTTCTGCCCGTGGTCGCCGACGAGCGTGCGGCCGACCGGCTCGTACCGCCACCTGCCGTCGACTTTCACACGCGTCGCGGGGTACGGCATGGGCAGCCAGTCCTGTGCGTACCAGCCGGCGGCCGAGATCCTCGTCTCGATCTCGGTCCGCCGCACGTCGCCCGCGAGACCGGGCGGCGTGGGAAGCGCGTCGGGCACGGCGATGATGCGCCGTTGGGCCGGCTTCCAGGTCGTGCCGTCGAAGTCGTCCAGGGCGACGATCCGCAGGTACATGTCCCGCGTGTCCTGCGTGTTGGTGCGGTACGCCATGACCTGGCGGTCCTCGTTCACGTTCAGGCTGTCGCGCAGTGACACCAGGGGGTTGACCGCGGAGATGGTGCCGCCGTCGCCGATGCCCGCCCCCACGCCCGTGCGGGCGCCGTCCAGCAGCCCGCCCTTGAGCGAGGGCAGGGCGAGCGGCACCACCAGGGCGATCCCCAGCGCGACCGCTCCGATGCGCCGCCCGGTGCGGACGGGGGCGACGACGCCGCCGGTGTCCGCGCCCGCAGCGCGGGGACCGCCGCTGAAGACCCGGCCCCACTGGGAGAGCCGGTCGCGGCCCTCGGCCAGCAGCAGCACCAGATAGCCGCTCGCGGCGACGAGGAACCACAGCCAGTCGGTGCCGCCGTCGGACAGGCCCGCGGCCACCGAGTACAGCGCGAGCAGCGGCAGTCCGGCCGGCGCCGCCGCGCGGAACGTCACCGCCAGCGTGTCCACCAGAAGCCCGATCATCAGGACCCCGCCGACGATCAGCAGCCGGATCCCGGGGGTCAGCGGCGCCGGGATCGCATACCGCCCGACGTCCTGCGCGCCCGACCGCAGCAGCAGCCCGAAGTGGTGGAGGGCGTCCGGGCCGGGGATGAACCCGGCGATGGACTGCTCACGGGCGAAGGTGAGCGTGAGCAGCATCAGGCCGGCCACCACCTGGCAGGCGACGGTCAGCGGACGGGCCAGCGGGACCCGCCGGGTGAGCGCGCCCACCCCGGTCTGCACCGCCACCAGGACCGCCGCCTGGAAGAGCCAGGTCGCCGGCGTCACCAGCGGCAGCAGGGCGCACGACGTCATCAGCGTCGCCGCCGCGGCGCACAGCGCCAGCCGGGCCCTTCCGCTCATGACCGTCCCCCCACGCCGCCGATGGCACCCGCGCCCGTGCGCTGCCGGTCCGCCTCGCGCCACAGCTTCGCCAGCGAGACGCCCCGGGGCACCATCAGCGAGGTCCAGCCCGCCTCGCGCAGCATGCGCAGCCGCTCCTCGCTCCGGTCCGACGGACCGGGCACATCGGCCGGTTCACGCCCCCAGGCCTCGCCGTCCAGCAGGAAGGCGAGTGCGCCGCCGCTGCGCCTGCTCATCTTGGCGGCCACCGCCGCCTGCTCCTCGTCGAGATCGCCGAAGAAGGCCACCAGCAGGCCCTCGTTCCCGCCGCGCAGCAGGTCGTAGGCGCGTGACAGGCCCGCGCCGTCCGAGTGGTCGATCACGGCGAGCGTGTCCATCATCAGTCCGGCCGCGTCCGCGGACTCCTGGCTCGCGCCCGCGAACCCGTCCGCGCCCTCACCGGGCACCGAGGTGCCCGTGTCGGTCAACAGCCGTACGGAGAAGCCGCGTTCCAGCATGTGCACCAGTGTGGACGCCGCGCCCGCGACCGCCCATTCGAAGGCCGAGTCCGGGCCGGCGCCGTGGAAGGCGATGCCCCGGGTGTCGAGCAGTACCGTGCACCGGGCGCGCTGCGGCTGCTCCTCGCGGCGCACCATCAGCTCGCCGTAGCGCGCGGTGGAGCGCCAGTGCACCCGGCGCAGGTCGTCGCCGTACCGGTAGCCGCGCGGGATCACGTCGTCCTCGCCGGCCAGCGCCAGCGAGCGCTGCCGCCCGTCGCCGTACCCCATCGCCTCGCCCGTGAGCCGCGCCGGCGGCAGCGGCTCCACGCGCGGGACGACCGTCAGCGTGTCGTACGTCGAGAAGGAGCGGGTCAGTTCGCACATCCCGAAGGGGTCGGTGAGGCGCAGCTGGAGCGGGCCGAGCGGATAGCGGCCGCGCAGGTCGGAGCGCACCCGGTACGACACCTCGCGGCGGCCGCCCGCCTCCACCCGGTCCAGGACGAACCGGGGGCGCGGCCCGAGGACGTAGGGCACCCGGTCCTGGAGCATCAGCAGCCCGGTGGGCAGCCGCGAGACGTTGTCCATCCGCAGATGGACCCGGGCCTCCGAACCGGCGGGCACACGTGCGGGGGAGAGGCGGCGGCTGCCCGCGACCCGGTAACGCGTGCGGTACAGCACGGTCGCGCCGACCAGCGGCAGCGCCGCCAGCAGGAGACCGACCCGGAGCAGATCGCTCTGGCCGAGGACGTAGGCGCAGACGGCGGCGGCGACACCGGCGGCCAGGAAGGAGCGCCCGCGCGTGGTCAGCCCGGCGAACACGGTGCGCAGCCCGCCTGCGTCGCGCTCCGCGGGGTGCGCCGTCCCGGGCGCCATCACGGCCTCCGGGGCGGCTGCTGACCGTAGCCTTGGCCCATGCCCAGGCCGGACTGCTGCTGGGGCGTCGCGGGCACCGGGGTGCGCTGCAGGATCTCCTCGACGACCTGCTCCGCCGTACGCCGGTTCAGCTGGGCCTGCGCGGTGGGCAGCAGGCGGTGGGCCAGGATCGCCACGACTAGGGACTGCACATCGTCGGGCAGCGCGTACTCCCGGCCGCTGAGGGCGGCGGCGGCCTTGGCCGCGCGCAGCAGGTGCAGGGTGGCGCGCGGCGACGCGCCGAGTCTGAGGTCGGGATGCGTGCGCGTGGCCGCGACCAGGTCCACCGCGTAGCGCCGGACGGTATCCGCGACGTGGACGCCCCGGACGGCCTCCACCAGCTTCACGATCTCGTGCGCGTGCGCGACCGGCTGGAGATCGTCCAGGGGGTTGACCCCGCCGTGGACGTCGAGCATCTGCAGCTCGGCGTCCGGGCTCGGATAGCCGATGGAGACACGGGCCATGAAGCGGTCGCGCTGGGCCTCGGGCAGCGGGTAGGTGCCCTCCATCTCGACCGGGTTCTGGGTGGCGACCACCATGAAGGGGCTGGGCAGGGTGTACGTCTGGCCGTCGATGGTGACCTGGCGCTCCTCCATCGACTCCAGGAGCGCGGACTGGGTCTTGGGCGAGGCGCGGTTGATCTCGTCGCCGATCACGATCTGGGCGAAGATCGCGCCCGGTTTGAACTCGAAGTCCCGGCGCTGCTGGTCCCAGATGGACACGCCGGTGATGTCCGAGGGCAGCAGGTCGGGCGTGAACTGGATGCGCCGCACCGAGCAGTCGATGGAACGCGCCAGCGCCTTGGCGAGCATGGTCTTGCCGACGCCGGGGACATCCTCGATCAGAAGATGGCCCTCGGCGAGCAGCACGGTCAGCGAGAGCCGTACGACCTCAGGCTTGCCCTCGATCACTCCTTCCACCGACCTGCGGACACGCTCCACAGTGGCGGTCAGATCAGTAAGGCTCGCTCGATCGTCATAGGTCGTCACCCGGCCCTCCTCGGCCCGTTCTTTCTCCGGGCCGACGCTTGCGATGCGGACCGGCCCACCCCGAATTACCGACACCACGCGGGAATTGTTCCGCGTGACGCCACCCCCGCATTCTTGTGGCCGTTACCGGTTCGTGTCACTCGCCTGTGGATAACTGGCCGCGAGATGTCGGCCTTTACGGCCTTTTCGGCGCAGCGGGGCCGGGATTCTTGTCCGAATGGTTGTTCGGTGAAGGGGGTGCGAGGTGGCAACCGGGGTGCGAACCGCGTCGTCAGGCGGGGTCGATCTCGCGCAGCAGTCCCGTCCTCACGTCGAAGACGAAGCCGCGCACGTCGTCCGTGTGCAGCAGGAACGGGGAGGTGCGCACGCGCTGCATCGACTGCCGTACGTCCTGCTCGACGTCGCGGAACGCCTCGACCGCCCAGGCGGGCCGCTGGCCGACCTCCATCTCCAGTTCGTGCCGGAAGTCCTCGGTGAGGGACTCCAGACCGCAGCCGGTGTGGTGGATGAGAACGACGCTGCGGGTGCCGAGCGCCCGCTGGCTGATGGTGAGGGAGCGGATCACGTCGTCGGTGACCACGCCGCCCGCGTTGCGGATGGTGTGGCAGTCGCCGAGTTCGAGTCCGAGCGCGGCGTGCAGGTCGAGCCGGGCGTCCATACAGGCCACGACCGCGACGTGGAGGACGGGACGGGCGTCCATCCCGGGGTCGCTGAACGTGGCGGCGTAGCGTTCGTTGGCCTCTACGAGGCGGTCCGTGACGGTGCCGCCGAGTATGGCGCCTTCGGGGCCGGGGGGAACGGATGCAGAAGTCGTCATACCCATGACGGTACTGGTCACAGACGGTCCGGGCCTGCTGTGAGAGGGCACAAAGAACATCATCGAGGCTTGTTGTGACGCAACCCACACGGAAAGTGAAACGCCGCCGGACGGGTGAATCTGCGCACTGCGTGCCTCGGCGACGGGTCGGGTGCGCGACGCGCAGGCCGGTTGATTGACCGCGAGACAGGGTGGACTAAAGTGACGCGAAGCGGGAGGCGAGACGCTCTCCCCGCGGACTGTTCACCCGGAGAGCCCGGCGGCACCGCCGGTTTCTCCCCGCGTGCGCGGCGCGTACGTACGGCTCGGCCTCCTCCCGCTCCCGGTGGGCTGACGCTTCCGGCGCCGGCGGGCGACCTCTTCACCGGGGAACCCCCGGCGTCAGCCGGGAGAGGGCGGGGACCCGGCGGTGCGCACCGGCCGCGCCGGATCCGAGAGGCCCCGAAGTGACAGGGCGCGATGCGCTTTCCGACAACGGCGGCGGGCGACCGGCCGGCCGCCATGTGCCCGTCATGCTCCGGCAGTGCCTGGACATGCTGGCTCCGGCCCTGACCGAGCCGGGAGCCGTCGTCGTCGACTGCACCCTGGGACTCGGCGGGCACAGCGAGGCGCTGCTGAAGCGGTTCCCCGAGGTCCGGCTGGTGGGGCTCGACCGTGACAAGGAGGCGCTGCGCCTGTCCGGGGAGCGGCTCGCCCCCTTCGGGGAGCGCGTCACGCTGGTGCACGCGGTCTACGACGAACTCCCCGACGTGCTCGAGCGGCTCGGCGTTCCACGCGTCCAGAGCGTGCTGTTCGACCTGGGCGTCTCCTCCATGCAACTCGACGAGGCGGAGCGTGGTTTCGCGTACGCGCAGGACGCCCCCCTCGACATGCGCATGGACCAGACGACGGGCATCAGCGCCGCCGAGGTCCTCAACACCTACCCGGCGGGCGAACTCGTGCGGATCCTCCGGGCCTACGGCGAGGAGAAACAGGCCAAGCGGATCGTGTCGGCGATCGTGCGCGAGCGCCGGAAGGAGCCGTTCACGAACAGCGCGCGGCTCGTGGAGCTGATCCGGGACGCGCTGCCGCAGGCGGCCAAACGGACGGGCGGCAACCCGGCCAAGCGCACCTTCCAGGCGCTCCGTATCGAGGTCAACGGTGAACTCGCCGTCCTGGAGAGGGCGATCCCCGCGGCCGTCAAGGCGCTTGCCGTCGGCGGCCGGATCGCCGTGCTCTCCTATCACTCGCTCGAGGACCGCCTCGTCAAGCAGGTGCTCGCAGCCGGCGCCGCGAGCACGGCACCCCCCGGCCTGCCGGTCGTGCCCGAGCACCACCAGCCCCGGCTCAAGCTCCTCACACGTGGTGCCGAACTTCCCACCGAGGACGAGGTGGCCGAGAACCGGCGCGCGGCGCCGGCGCGCCTGCGCGGCGCCGAGCGCATCCGCGAGGACATCGAGTGAGCCGGACGCCGGGACACCGGGTCAGCCGGACGCCGGGACACCGGGTCAGCCGGACGCCGGGACGCCGGGTGAGCGGGACGGAGGACGCCCAGTGGGCCGGACGCCGAGTGGGCCGGACGGGAGCGAGCCGGGTGAGCCGGACGGAAGGGGTGGTCGAGTGAGCCGCGGACCCGGGGCGCACGCGAGGCGGGAGGGCGTGTGAGCAGAAGACCCGAACTCAGGGGGCGGGCGGCCCGGCTGGCCCGGCTGATTCCCGTGCGCGGCGCCGAGGCCGCCGCCCGTACCCCCTTCGTGCTGCTCGTCGTGCTGCTGCTCGGCGGCGGGCTCATCGGGCTCCTCCTACTGAACTCCGCGCTCAGCGAAGGCGCGTTCAAGCTCGAAGACCTGCAGCGGGAGACCAAGAACCTCACCGACGAGGAGCAGGCCCTGCAGCGGGACGTGGACGCCTACTCGGCCCCCGACGCCCTGCAGCGCCGCGCCCGCGAACTCGGCATGGTCCCCGGCGGCGACCCCGCCTTCCTCGACCCCGACGGCACCGTCAGGGGTGTCCCAGAGGCCGCCGCCCAGCAGTCCGCGGCGAGCACCGGGGACGAGGGCTCGCCCGGGGCGCTCGGCCCCGACGAGGGCACGACGGCGTCCCCGCCACCGTCCCAGGACCCGGCGGCCACGCCGTCCGGCACATCGCTGCCGCCGTCGACGTCGCCGAGCGGCACGGCGCCGCTGCTGTCGCCGGCCGCCGACTCGGCGGCCCGTCGCACGGCCGAGTCCTCCACCCCGCCCGCAGCCCTTTCCACGACCCCCGGCAGGTGACGGAAGTGTCCGACAGGGAACCGCCACGCCGCCGCGTGCCCGGCCCCGCCCGGCCCGCGCGCCCCGGTGCCCGGCGCCGCCCGGCCCCGGGTGC
>NZ_JBHUDX010000105.1:49920-57969 GCF_042678285.1 Streptomyces caeni | reverse complement strand
TCCTGGCCGGTGCGGCGCACGACGAGCACGTGCTCGACGTTGTCCACGCGCTCGAGCGCCTCGTCGACGGCCGGCTTGAGCGCGGACGGCTTGCCGCGGCGGTAGCCGCCGTCGGCGGTGATGACGACCTTGGCGTCGGCGTCCTGGATCCGGGCCGTGATGGCGTCGACGGAGAAGCCGCCGAAGACGACGGAGTGCGCGGCGCCGACGCGGGCGCAGGCCAGCATCGCGACCACGGCCTCGGGGATCATCGGCATGTAGATCGCGACCCGGTCGCCCGTGCCGACACCCATACCCGCCAGGGCGTTGGCCGCTTGGGAGACCTCGTCCTTGAGCTCGGCGTAGGTGATGGCGCGGCTGTCACCGGGCTCGCCCTCGAAGTGGATCGCGACCCGGTCGCCGTGGCCGGCCTCGACGTGCCGGTCGACGCAGTTGTAGGCGACGTTGAGCGTGCCGTCCTTGAACCACTTGGCGAACGGCGGGTTCGACCAGTCCAGTGTCTCGGTCGGCTCGGTGGCCCAGGTCAGCCTCCGGGCCTGCTCGGCCCAGAAACCGAGCCGGTCCTCGGCGGCCTGTTCGTACGCCTTCGCGGTGACGTTGGCGTTCTCGGCCAGCTCGGCCGGCGGCGCGAACCGCCGCTCCTCCTTCAGCAGGTTGGCCAGGGTCTCGTTGCTCATGTGGGGTTCCCTCGTGGTCGTTCGGACGGTCAGCGGGTGTGGATCAGCCCGAGAAGGGCCACGTCGGCAGGGACTTGTTCTTCCAGGTGTTGTTGGCCACGCCGGCGAACGAGCCGTACCAGGCGAGCAGCGCGGTGAGCAGCCCCGCCCAGCCGCCCAGGTGGATCAGGGACGTCTGCTGCTGCAGCTGACCGGCGGTGAGCAGCACGAAGGTCACCGACAGCACCGAGAAGATGGCGAGCAGGAGACCGCTGATGCGGGTGGTGACGATCGTCATGTAGACGGTGAAGATCGTCCAGGCCAGCAGGAACAGGCCCGTCGCCTGGTGGGCGTGGGCCGGCACCAGGTGGGGGGCGACGAACTTGACGTAGCCCGCGAAGGAGAGCCAGAAGGCGCCGTACGAGGTGAACGCCACGGCGCCGAAGGTGTTGTTCTTGCGGAACTCCCACATGCCGGCGAGGACCTGGGCGATGCCGCCGTAGAACAGCGCGAGCGGCAGCACCACGGCCTCCAGCGTCCCGTCCTTGATCAGGCCGGAGTTGAAGCAGGAGAGCACGAAGGTGGTGAGGGCGAACCCGGCCAGGCCCAGCGGGCCCGGGTCGGCGATCGGCGGGTGCGACGGCGCCTGCACGGCGGGGGCGTCGGCAGCGGACGGGCTGTCGATGACGGGCGTCTGAAGCTCGGTCACGGTGCACTCCTTGTATCGAGAGGCGTACCTCGGCACGGGGGCGGGAGGTACGGGGGGCCACGGAAATCAGGCGGTGGCCGACGGCGCCGTGCGCGACGGACCGCGTGCCGGCTCCGGGTTGGGGAACCGGGGTACGCGACGGTCTGGCACGAGCGCGCGGACGGTCCGGTGCCACTCCCGGTCGGGAGCGCGGCTCGGCTGCCGGGCTTTCCGCGGCGACTCGCTCTGGCGGGTTACTGTGCGGCACTCGCGGGCTCGGCAGGGAGCCCCCTGGCGGTACTTGTCGATCAGCGGTGCGGGTGGCGCGACGGACGGCTGTGGTCCCGGGACGAGCGGTCGCCTTCCGCAGCCGAGTGGTCGACCCCGCCGGCCACCAGTTCCTCCGGCACGTGCAGGCGGGCCAGCATCACGGAAGCCCCCGCGGGCACCCGGGAGCGCGTGGCAAGGGAGACACCCACCATGGTCAGGAACGCCGCCGGTACGCTCCAGGCGGCAGGCTCGGCGAGCAGGGTTCCGGTCCAGCCCGGCCCGCCCACGCCGAGCAGTGTGAGGACGGCGGAGGCCAGCGCCGAGCCGCCGCCGACCAGCATCCCGGAGACGGCCCCGGGGGCGGTGAGCCGCCGCCACCAGATGCCCAGCACCAGCAGGGGACAGAACGTGGAGGCGGCCACCGAGAAGACCAGGCCGATCTCGTGGGCCACCGAGACACCGCTCTCCGACAGCAGCAGGGCTATGGCGCAGGGCGCGACAACGGCCACCGCAGAAGCCTTGCGGAAGCCCCGTACGTCCCCGCCGACGACGTCCTGGGAGAGCACCGCGGCCACGGACAGGGCGAGCCCCGAACAGGTCGACAGGAAGGCGGCGAAGGCACCCGCGACCACCATCGCCGTCAGCAGCTGCCCCACCGCGCCGGGCACCAGGCGCCCCGGCAGCAGCAGCACCACGGTGTCCACCCGGTTCCCCTCGGCCAGGCCCGGCGCGAACAGCCGCCCGAGCCCGCCGTACACCTCGGGCAGCAGATAGAAGACACCCAGCAGCCCGAGGACGCCGACCGTGGTGCGGCGGGCCCCGCGGCCGTCCGGGTTGGTGTAGAAGCGGGCGATCACATGCGGCAGCCCCATTGCCCCGAGGAAGGTGGCGACCATCAGCGAGTACAGGCTGTACATCTGATGCCCGCCGTCGTCCCGCACGGGCGCGGTGTGCGCGGCGGCGACGGCCGAGGTGCCGGCCGGGTGCCAGGCGCCGCGCCAGACAAGCAGCAGGGCGATCGCCGGGACCGCGAGCGCGGCCAGCTTCAGCCAGAACTGGAACGCCTGGACCAGGGTGACGCTGCGCATGCCTCCGGCGATCACGCTCACCAGTACCACCGCCGACACCAGCACGGCGCCCGCCCACGGGGGCGCGCCGAGCGTGGTGTGCAGCGCCAGGCCCGCGCCCTGCAGCTGCGGTACCTGGTAGAGCCACCCGATGACCACCACGAAGACGGTGGCCACCCGCCGTACGCCCAGCGAGCCGAGGCGCGCCTCGGCGAAGTCGGAGACGGTATAGGCTCCCGACCGGCGCAGGGGCGCGGCCACCAGGACCAGCAGGACCAGATATCCCGCCGTGTACCCGATGCCGTACCAGAGCATGGTGCTTCCGTAGGCCACCACCAGCCCCGCGATGCCCAGGTAGGAGGCGGCCGAGAGGTATTCGCCGCTGACGGCGGCCGCGTTCCGCAGGGGCGAGACCGTGCGGGAGGCGACGTAGAAGTCCGGCGTGGAGCGGGAACGGAGGCCGTAGCCGCCGACCGCCACCGTCGCGAGCACGACGAGCAGCACGGCGGTCAGGTTCTGCGGTGCACTCATGACCGGTGGACGTTCTCCGCGAAGTCACGTTCGTTGTGTTCCGCCCGCCGCACGTAGCAGGCTCCGGCGGCCACCAGCAGTGCGTACACCGGCAGGCCCAGGACCAGCCACGGTACGCCGACGCCCCACAGCCGTCCCTCGCGCAGCACCGGCACGTATGCGAGCAGCGGCGGCAGGCAGGCCAGCGGCAGGCAGACGGCGGCGCAGATCAGCAGCCCGAGCCGGAGCTGGGAGCGGATCAGCGCCCTCACATACACCTCACCGAGCGCCGTCTGCTCGCGCACGTCCCGCACCACGGCGTGCCGCAGACCGGGACGGGCGGCCTGGGTGCGCGGATGGGTGACGGTCACGCGGCGCGGCAGTTCAGCCATCGGCGGTCCTGCCCGGCACGCCCGACGGGGACAGCAGCAGGTCGCGCAGCTTACGGCTGCTGCGGCGGCTGACCGGCAGCACCGTGCCCGCTACGCGCACCGACATCCGGCCCGCTTCGGTCAGCAGTTCCTCGATGTGTTCGGTCGCGACGAGGTGGCGTCGGTGCACGCGCACGAATCCGGCGTCCTGCCACTCGTCCTCCAGGGTGGACAGCGGTATCCGCAGCAGATGGCTGCCGGAGGCCAGGTGCAGACGCACGTAGTCGCCGCAGGCCTCGACGTGCCGTACCTCCGAGCGCTGGATGAACCGCGTCACGCCCGACAGCTCGACGGGGATCACCTGGTCGTCGGCGGCCGCCGCGGCGGGCGCGGGTGGGTCCGTGGCAGCCGGGGCGGTGGCGGTCTCCCGGTCCGGAGGGCCTCCGCCGGGCTGCCGCTCGGCGATGCGCCGGACGGTTTCGGCGAGCCGGTCGGAGCGGACGGGTTTGAGCAGGTAGTCGAGCGCCCGCACCTCGAAGGCCGGCACCGCGAAGTCGTCGTACGCGGTCACGAACACCACGGGCGGCGGTTCGGCGAACCGGGACAGGACCCTCGCCACGTCCAGCCCGTCGAGCCCGGGCATCCGCACGTCGAGGAAGACGGCGTCCATGGCGCGGTGCTCCTCCAGTGCGCGGTCCAGCGCCCGCAGCGCGGCCGCTCCGTCCGCGGCGGACTCCACCGGGCCGACGCCCGGGATCAGCCCGAGGAGGTAGACCAGCTCGTCAAGGGCATGCGGCTCGTCATCGGCCACCAGGAAGCGCAGCATGCATGAGTGTGGACATTCTTCGCACATTCGGTCAATCCACTAGACGGTGTGGGCTTCCTCACACGTGTGAAAACCGAGTGCTCACTTGAGCGTATCGAGTCGGCCGGTCACGCGTTCCCCGCCGACCGCGGGGGCCGACACGCCCGCCCGGTACTTGGGCACCCGCATGCGCACCCGGGTCCCCGCTCCCGGCGCGGTCTCGATCACCAGCCCGTACGCGTCGCCGTACACCTGGCGCAGCCGGGCGTCGACGTTGCCGAGCCCGACCCCGCCGGACCCGGTGGCACCGGGCATCCCCGCCCCTCCCGCAGTCAGGATGCGCCGCAGCTTCTCGGGGTCCATGCCGACCCCGTCGTCCTCGACGGTGATGTGCGCCTCGGCGCCCGCGTCCCCGGCGATCACGGTGATCTGCCCCGGCCCTGGCTTGCCCTCGAAACCGTGCCGTACCGCGTTCTCGACCAGGGGCTGCACACAGAGGAAGGGCACCGCCACCGGCAGCACCTCCGGCGCGGCCTGCACGTCGACGCGCAGCCGGTTCCCGAAGCGCGCCTGCTCCAGCAGCAGGTACTGGCCGATGGAGCGGAACTCCTCCGCCAGCGTGGTGAACTCTCCGTGCCGGCGGAACGAGTAGCGCGTGAAGTCCGCGAATTCCAGCAGCAGTTCGCGGGCGCGCTCCGGATCGGTGCGCACGAACGACGCGATCGCGGTGAGCGCGTTGCACGAGAAGTGCGGGGAGATCTGCGCGCGCAGCGCACGCAGCTCCGCCTCCACCAGGCGGGTGCGGGAACGGTGCAGTTCCGCGAGCTCCAGCTGGCCGGAGGTCCAGCGGGCCACCTCGCCGGTCGCCCGGACCAGCCCCGCCGACATCACCGGGGCGTACGCGAGCAGCGCGCCCTCGACCCGGTCCTCCACGACCAGCGGTGCCACGACGGCCTCCCTGACCTCGCAGCGTGCCTGCCCGCACCACACCCGGTCGGCCTTGACCACGGCCGTCCTGCCGCCCGCGAGCACCTCCGCCGCCAGGTCCAGGACCTGCGCGGCGTGGTGCTTTCGGGCGCCGTCCCAGGTCAGCACGCGCTCCGTGTCCGTGACGGCCAGCGCGGGAACGCCGAGCAACTCGCGCAGATGCCGCGCGGCCGCGCCGGCCGACGACTCCGTCAGCCCACCGCGCAGTGCCGGTGCCGCGAGAGACGCACGGTGCAGCGCCTCGAACGCGGCCTGCCCGGCCCGCCCGTCGAATCCAGGGTGCCGGCGCAGCCATCTGCGCTGCCGGAATATGCCCGCCATGCCGGACACGGTAACCCGGCGTCGGCGCGGCGGACGGAGTCAGGTGCCGGGGGCGGGGCGCGGTTCGCCGGCGACCTGCGCGGGCAGCGGCTGCTCGGTCCAGATCGTCTTGCCCCGGCGGGTGCGGCGGGTGCCCCAGCGCTCGGTGAGCTGGGCGACCAGCAGCAGCCCCCGGCCGCCCTCGTCGGTGGTGTGCGGATGGCGCAGATGGGGGCTGCGCTGCTGGTGTCGGTGACCTCGCAGATCAGGGAGCCGTTCCGGATCAGCCGCACCTGGATCGTGCCCGGGGCGCGGCGGATGGCGTTGGTCACCAGCTCGCTGACGACCACCTCCGTCTGAACGCGAGATCGGACAGGCCCCAGCTCGCGAGCCGGCGGTCGGCCAGCGTGCGGGCGGTGGCCACGATCACGGGGTCGCTGGGGAAGGTCCAGGAGGCGACCTTGTCCTGGTGCAGGGGCGCGCGTGCGCGCGATCACGAGCACCACGTCCTCCCCGGGCCGCGCGGACAGCTCGGAGTAGATCACCGCGTCGCATGCCTCCCGGACGCTCGAGTGCGGCTGGACGATGATGCGCCGCAGCCGCTCCATCCCTTCCGCGGGGGCCGGCCCACGAGCCCCTCGTGTAGAGGGCGATCAGACTTCCCTCGGGCAGGTGCGTCTCCCAGGTCTCGAACGGCAGCCCGTCGCCGCCCAGCGGCGAGCCGGCGGGCGCGCCCGCCGACCGCGCGCGCCCGTCGGGATGGGTCAGGAGCGGGGCGGGATGCCCGGCACGGGCGACATCGAGACGGCGGCTCACGGGGTCGTAGACGGCGTACACACAGGTGGCGGTGGTGGGCCGGCCGTTGAGCGGTTCGGTGCCGGGGACCTCCCGGCCCTCTTCGGCGAGCCGGACCATCAGGTCGTCGAGGTGCGCCAGCACCTCGTCAGGGGCCAGGTCCAGGGCGGCCAGGCTGTGGGTCGCCGCGCGGAGGCGGCCCATGGTGGCCACGGCGCGCATGCCGTGGCCCGCCACGTCCCCCACCGTGAGCGCGACCCGTGCGCCGGACAGCGGGAAGACGTCGTACCAGAGCCCGCCTGCGTGCCCCGGCGGGCAGCTGAACGCCGCCTCGACTGCGTGCCGGGCGGGCAGCCGCATCGGGAGCAGGCTGTTCTGGAGGGCCAGGGCCGCGGTCGCTCCCGCGCGTACCGGCGGGCGCTGTCCACGCACAGGGCGGTGTGCGCGGCGAACTCGGCGGCGATGGCCAGGTCCTCCTCGTCGAAGGGGTCGGGCGTCGCGGACCGGTAGAGGCTCGCCGCGCCGAGCACCACTCCGCGCGCGGCCAGCGGCACCACCACCATCATCGAGTGCACGCGCGCGGCGCGCATGCGGTCGGCTCTGAGGGGATCGTGCGCCGGCCACTCGCTGTCCTCGTCCACCTCACGGACCAGGCGGGGGCGCAGGTCGGCCAGGCACTGGGTCAGCGGTGTGGGGAAGCCGTACGAGGCCTTGCCGCCCGTCGAGCAGGCGGGCCTGAGACCGGCGGCCTCGGCCGACCGGAACGCGGCGCGCCGGAAGGTGGGCCGTCTCGGCGGCCGGGCCGGACCAGCAGCGACGACAGCGGCCGGCCCAGCATCTCCTCGGGCCCGTGGCCCAGCAGGGCCTCGGCCTCCTTGCTCCGCTCGGTGATCACCCCGCGGAGTCCAGGAGCACCCTCGCCGGAGTCACCGGTACGCCGACGCCGTCCGGTCCCTTGTCCGGAGCGCTCATCGCGGCCCTCCCTTCGTCCGGAGGCGTGCGCTGGTACCCACCGCCCGGTCCCTCAGCCCTCGCATGTTCGAATTATCGTTCGATAATGTGGGTCGCGGAGGTGGATGCCATGACCGTGGACAGGACGAGGGACGACACGTCGACCGTGATGCATGTGCGCTGCCCCGACCGCCTGCCCGAGGACGTCTTCCGGCAGGTCCTGGAACAGCTGACAGAGCTGTCCCCGGTCGTCCAGGCCCTTCCGCCGTCGGCGGCCCTGGTGGAGCTGAAGGGCGCGCTGCGCTATCACGGCGTCGGCGCACGCCGGCTGGGGGAGATGCTGCGGGTGCGGACCATCTCCCGGCTGGGCGTGGACGTCCGCGTCGGGATCGGGCCGACCATCACCGTCGCGGCCACCGCCTCCGGACGGATCCGGCCACCGGGAGGCGTCCTCGCCGTCGAGCCCGGCGACGCCGCCGAGTGGCTGGGGTCCCTGCCCGTCGAGGCCCTGCACGGCATCGGCCCCCGCCAGGCCGGGATCCTGCGGGACTACGGCATCCACACCGTCGGCCTCCTCGCCGCCGTGCCCCCGGCCACCGTGCAGCGCCTGCTCGGCGGCCCGGCCGGCCGCCTGGGCGCCGACCCGGGC